>JACMML010000087.1 GCA_014379105.1 Phycisphaerae bacterium | reverse complement strand
TGATGTTTGTTGGAACCAAGTTCTGCCCGCATTGCGGTGTGCGGGCCGAGTCGTTATCCGAACCGCAGACGACGTGCTGTGACTGTCCGCGGTGTGACAAGGCGCTGCACCGAGTGCACCTGGGCGCCACGCCGCTACAGGGCTGTCACGGGTGCGGCGGGCTATGGATTTCGGTGGCGGCATTCGATCACATTTGTTCGGATCGCGAATCGCACAGCGGCGCTACCGGGCTCAATCTTCCCGCGCCGATCGCGGCCGAGCCGCAGGTGCGGTACGTGAAGTGCCCGGTGTGCGCGAAGCTGATGAACCGCATGAACTACGCCGGCGGTTCCGGGATCATCATCGACATCTGCCGACCGCACGGCATCTGGCTGGACCGGGACGAACTGCGGCACATCGTGGAGTTTATCCAGGCAGGCGGTCTCGATCAGCGGCGAAAGAAGGATACCGAAAAACTGCAGCGCGAGCGTGCGGCACTGGAGCGTGAGCGGAGTTCGTCACAAGCGATGCGCACCGGCTCCGGCGGAAGCTGGGGAACCGATTCGCCCGTTGCCGACTCGATGGTTTGGTCCGTCGGCGAAGTGCTCGTGGCGCTGGCGCGGGGGATGCTCCAGCGCTAGGGCCAACGGGCCTCTTTTTTGGCTAATCAGGAACACTAGTCCGGATAGTCATTCCGTTTCAGGCAAAAAGCCGTGCCGTGGCGGCTGGCAAGCGTAGTGATCCCTCCAAATTATCTAGCAGCCGGGACACCCGCGTGTTATTTTATTGCGGCGGACGCATCGTTGAGGCCTCGGAGGATCGGACATGTCTCGTAATAAGCAAGGTCGCCCCGTCGGGGGTTCGGCTGTGAAACCAACCATTGAACCGCTGGAGCGGCGCAGACTTCTCGCCGCATCGCCCACCCCTGGCGCCCAGGTGTCGGCTGCGCCGGTTGGCGTGCCACCGCGGATTGTGGAAAACCTTGGACGCGGCGTTGTGGCGGTGCGAACGAGCAGCACGCAGGCGCTGGTCACGTGGCGTCTGCTGGCGCTGGACCCGGTTGGGATCGGGTTCAATGTCTATCGATCCGCCAACGGTGCCGCCGCCGTCAAGCTGAACGGCTCGGTGCTTACCGCCGGCACGAACTACACCGATACCAATCCGAATCTCACACTGAACAACACTTACCACGTCCGCCCGGTCATCAATGGCGTCGAACAGCCCGCCAGCGGGACGTTCCTGCTCAAGGCGAACAACGCCACCGAGCCCGTTGTACGCATCCCGATTACACCGCCGCCGCAAGGCTATCGAAGCAAGTCAATCTGGGTCGGCGATCTGGATGGCGACGGCGAGTTTGATTTCGTTGTGGATCGGCTGGCGCCGTTTTACGTCGATCCGGTGACGGGCGTTGAGAACAACGACATCGGCACTGGCAACCAGTTCCTCGAGGCGTTTACGTCCAAGGGCGTCAAGCTCTGGACGATTGACATGGGCCCGACCAGCCGCGGCACGTACAACATCAGCCCCGGCGCGGCCACCATCAGCATGGGAATGTGGGACGGCGTGACCGTGCAGGATCTCAACGGCGACGGCAAAGCGGAGATCGTTCTCAAGATCGCCAACGGCGTAAAGTTTCCCGATGGCACGACGTTCACCACCACCAACGACCAGCGGCAGTTCATTTCCGTGCTGAACGGTATGACCGGCAACAAGTTGGCGCATCTGGAGTTCCCGTCGGATCATGCGTTTGCCGGACGGCTCGCCTCGATGCTGGGTGTCGGCTACCTCAATGGCGGCAAGGCCAGCATCGTCGGTTGGCTGCGCAATCGGAACCCGGACACGTCTGCGTACGGCGCACAGCGTAAACAGTTCAACGACATCATGATGGCTTGGGACTGGAACGGCGGGTCGACAATTACACAGAGGTGGAAGCTGCCGCTCAAGGCCGGCGACCCCGCCGCCGCGGGTATTTCTGGATTCCACCAGATGCGGATCATCGATGTCAATGGAGACGGCTCCGACGACCTCCTGCCCGGTAATTATGCCATCAACGGCAAGACCGGCGCCATCATCTATAAGCTTGCAGGCATCGGGCATGGCGATCGTTTCCACGTCGGCGATTTCGATCCGGATAGGCCGGGGCTGGAAGGCTTCGGCATCCAGCAGAACGACGGCAAGATCGGCACGGCGAACGCGATCCTGGATTATTATTACGACGCCGACGACGGCACGATCCTCTGGACCAACAACGGCGTCGGATACGACGTCGGTCGCGGCGCGGCGGGGGATGTGGACCCGAGCAAACGCGGATATGAGGTCTGGTCTTTTGAAGGCATGTACAACGGCCCGACGAAGGCGCTGGTCGACGACAACTCTAACGACGGCATTCCCTGGCCAAACTTGCGGATCTGGTGGGACGGGGATCTGGGCAGCGAGGAGATGGATGGCACAGTCATCAACAAATACAACCCCGTCTCCAAGACGACAGGCCGCCTGGTAACCGGCTATAAGCTTGGCGCGACGACCAATGAAAATTTCCCCGGCATCTATGGGGACATACTTGGGGATTGGCGCGAAGAAGGCGTCTACATGAACAGCACGTGGTCGGAATTTACGATTCTGACCACTAACGTACCGACGACCACGCGTCTCTATACTTTGTCGCAGAACGCGGCTTACCGAAACTCCCTGACGGTCAAGGGATACTACCAGTCGAACCACGTAGACTACTATCTCGGCTACGGCATGACCACGCCGCCGACGCCCAACGTCGTCTATGCGGACACCGTGCCGCCGACGATTGTCAGCAGTGTCTTCAATTATGCGACGAGTCAATCGTTGGCGGTGACCTTCAGCGAGAGCGTCAGCCCGTCCATCCTCACGTCGTCCAATTTCGCGGTGCTGAATCAGACGACCGGATTGAATGTCCCGGCCGGCCAAGTGGCGGTGGCGTTTAATACCGCAACGAACGTGGCAACCATCACCTATACCGGGGTGCTCGCCGACGGGAATTACCGCGTCACGTTCAACAACGTAACGGATGCCGCGGGCAAGTTGATCAGCGGGACGAACTTCGTCGATTTCTTCGTCCTCGCAGCAGACGCCAACCACGACCGCTTCGTTGATGCGGCCGACCAGTCGATCGTGACGGCGAATCTGAACCAGTCTGGGAAAAACTTCTCGCAAGGTGACTTCGACTACAACGGCACCGTCAACTCCCTGGATCAGACGATTCTCACCAACGCCATGCGCCTGTGGCTGCCGGCGATCGGCGCCTTGGCGGTCCCGGCGACCAGCAACGCAGATCTCGTAACGCTGAAACGCGAATCGGCGGCACTGGTTGACTTGTATACGCCCGCAAGCGCTACGCCGATCTCCCGCATCTACATCGGCGGGCTGACAGGCATGTCCTTCAGCGGCGGGTCGGGGGACGATACGCTGACGCTTGATTACTCCAACGGCATACCGTTCGTGGGCGCAACCTTCGCCTACGACGGAGGCTTGGGAACCGACACGCTTGCAATCGTCGGCGGCGTCGGCGCGGAGACCGCGACATTCGCCGCCGCATCGGTGGCGATCAGCGGCTCGACCGTCACCGATACGACGACCGAAGCGCGCAGGTTCGACGGCAAGCAGGGGCTCGATAATCTCACCGTCACCGGCGGTCCATCGGTGGAGTTCCCGGCCACGCAGTCGTTCAACGTGCTCACGCTCGCCGGCGGCTCGGCGAACGTCCGGCGCGGCAGCGCGTCGTTGGTCAAAACCAAAACGCTGTCCATCAGCGGGGCAGCTCTGCTGGATCTGCATGACAACAACCTTCTGGTCGACTACACCGCCGGGAGTTCCCCATACACTGCTATCTTCAACTGGGTCAAGACGGGCCTGGTCCTGCTCGGGGGTTCCGGGCAGGGCATCGGCAGCAGCGAGGTGGACGCTCAGACGCCTGTCGCCACGCGCTTGGCTGTGGTGGATAACGCGATCGCTGCCGGGCAGATCGCGAGCATCTCCGGGTTCGTTCCGCCGGCTAAGTCGATCCTCGTTAAATACACTTGGGCCGGCGATGCCAATCTTGATGGCGCGGTGAACGGCAGCGACTACGCGCTGGCGGATAACGGCTATAGCTCCGCCGGGCTCAGCAGTTGGTTCTACGGCGATTTTGACTACGACGGCATCACCACAGGCAGCGACTACGCGCTAGCCGATACAGGTTTTTCGAGCCAGACCGGCGTATTGATCTAATTGGTCCAACGTCAGGCTGCCGATGTGGCCTGATGGCGCTCAACTTGAGCGCACTAAAACCATCTCACGCAGCGCACGGGAGAGCCGTTGCATCACCGGATCCCATTCCGTGATCGCGTCCTGCCGAAAGAGCCTGGCCGTGGGATACCATGGCGAATCGTCGCGGTTCATCAACCATCGAAAATCCGGGCCCGCGTGCAGCAGCACCCATACCGGCGCCGCCATTGCGCCGGCGAGGTGCACGATGGACGTGTCGACCGAGATCACCAGGTCCAGATTGGCGATCAGCGCCGCGGTGTCGGCCAAGTCGGTGAGATCGGCAGTATGGTCGATCAGCCGCTTGCTCATTCGCCCGGCCGGTTCATCACGCCGATCTTTTTGAAGGCTGATGAAGTGGACCCCGGATATATCCGCCAGAGGGTCCAGCGCACTTAGTGGTATGGATCGGAAATGGTCCGCCGCGTGCGTGCGGCTCCCGGACCAGACCAGACCGACCTTCATGCCGTCTCCAAGCGGCGCGAGGCGGTCTTTCCACCGAGCGATGTCGACATCGTCCGCGCGGAGATACGGAACGTCAGCGGGTATCGAAATAAGCCGGGTCTGAAATAGCCGCGGCAGGCTCATGACATAGGCGCAGAAATCCGTCTTTGGCGGAGGCTCCTTAATGTCGATGACTTCGTCCACGTCGCGCAGCGATCGCATCAGCCGCAGCAGCGGCGTCTGACACTGCAGCACCACGCGCGCGCCGCGCTGCTTCAGCGTTGGCAAATACCTGGCGAACTGAATCACATCGCCGAGTCCCTGTTCCGGAAGAATCAGGACCGACTTTCCCGCCAGATCTTCGCCCGCCCAGCGGGGTTGCGGCGGCGGGGGCGCCAAGAGCGCGTTGCCCTTGTGCTTGAAACGGACCTCATACGCATCCCACCCGCGCTCCAGATCGCCGGACAGCAGCATGCACAGCGATTGATTAAACCGGTAGCTCACGCCGCCCGGATCAAGCTCCACCGCGCGCGCGAACGCCGCTGCCGCTTCTTCGACGAATCCGCTGTGCTGCAGCGCCATCCCCAGATTGCTCCAGCCGCCGGGATACCGCGGTCGCGCCGCGACCGCCCGGCGCGCCAGCGCGATCGCCTCGGCGGGTTCGCCGGTGCAGGTGAGGCTGTTGGCGAGGTTGCTGAGCGCTTCGGGGAAATCCGGGCGAAGCTCCAGCGCTTTCCTAAATGACGCGATCGCTTCGGTCTGGCGTCCGAGCGTGGACAAGGCGTTACCGCGGTTGTTGTGCGCCTGGGGCAGATTTGGGTTTAACTGCACCGCCCGCTCAAAATGCTCGGCCGCATCCCCGAGCTCACCGCACTGGGCGAGGACGACGCCTAGATTGTCGTGCGCCTCGGCGAAGTCCGGCTTGAGCCGGATCGCCTGCTCGTAGCAACCGATTGCTTTGTCGATCTGCCCGGTCTGGTTGAAGGTGTTGCCGAGGTTGTTGTATGCCTCGGCGTAATTTGGACGGGCCTGAATCGCGCGGTTGTACCACTCGATGGCGAGCCCGGCATTCCGCTGATCGGCATAAACGATCGCAATATTGTTGCACGCCTCGGCGGATGTGGGGTCCAGTTCATACGCCTTGAGATAGCTCGCCAGCGCCGCGTCGATGCTCCCCTGCGCCCGCAGAACCAGGCCGAGATTGGAGTGGTAGGTGGCGATGCCGGGCGCGATCTCGATCGCACGGCGGATGTGGTCAATCGCGATGTCGCCGCGCCCGACCTGATATTGGATATAGCCCAGCAGGTGCAGCGCGTCGGAGTTTCGCGCGTCGGCCGCGAGGATCTGGCGGTAGATCGTTTCCGCCTGCTGGAGTTCGCCGCGAAGATGGTGCGCCAGCGCGGAATTCAGGGCATCTGCGATGGTCGCCATGCGGTGCATGATAAGCCGCCGCCGCCTGCCGCCAAATATCGGCACAAGCTTCAGATCGCCGGGTCTGGTCAACAGACGTGGTATGTGTGCATAATACATGGAGCCTCCCATACAGAAGGACGTCGATGCGATTGCCTGTCCCGCTTGTCACCGTCGCGATGACCCTGGCTTTGACCAACTGGTCCGTCGCACAGGACGACCCGATCGAAGAACCCGAACAGCCGACGGCCGTCGTGCTAATGCCCAAGCCGCCGGCGACGAAGCTGGAGAGCTTTGAGCAGGGGATCGGCGCGGTGATCGTCAAAGGCTTCACGCGTGTCGGCAATCTCGCATCGGACGATCAGGCCGAGATCAACATCTACGCGGTCGCGATGAGCGATGGCAACCGCAAGCAATACGGCGCGATGTTCGAGTTCACCATCAAGGACTTTCGGCCAGTACGGTGCTATGTCGATGAGGACGAGATCGGCCAGCTGCTCGACGGGCTGAGCGCTTTGTCGCGGGTCGATAAGACCACTCTGCCGCTGGACACGGTGGAAGCGGTATTTCGGACGCGCGGAAGCTTGGAAATCTTCAACCGCGACCAGAACGGCGGACGCGTCGCGGTCATCCGCGGAACCGTGGTTTCGGCCGTTACCGGCTATGTCCGCGTCGCCCGGGCGAGCTTCCGAACCGCACGCCTGAGCGAGTTGACCCATCAACTTACCCTCGCCCGGGACGTCATAACCCGGTTAAAAGGGGGGTAGTGAGCGCCAGACCACGGTTGCGCTGGCAATCGGTTAATTGACAGCCTCGTGCCCCGGGGTCTACTATGCTCGGCTGACTGATTCGCCGGAGTTTTTCGGCGACCGACATATCGATTCGCTCTGTCAGTGGGGATGTTTCCCGGTTGTTGGCGAATCGGGGTTTTTGACGGCCTTGCTGAACGGCGTTTCTCGACAACTCCCGACAGTCCGGCCTGAATTTTCGGCAATCTATGGCTGCAAACGCGATCGCAATCGCCCTCACGTCCGTCTACTTCTGCATCCTTGCGCTGGTGGCCGTTTACGGATTCCACCGCTATGTGCTGGTGTTCCTCTACATCCGGCACCGCGCCAACGTGCACAAGCCGTCGCGGCACTATGAGCCGGACGAACTGCCGCACATCACCGTGCAGTTGCCGATGTACAACGAGGATATGGTCGCCGAGCGCGTGATCAGCGCCACCTGCGAGCTGGATTACCCGCGCGACAAGTTCGAAATCCAGGTGCTGGATGACAGCACCGACCACTCCGCCGATATCGCCAAGCAAGTCTGCGAGGATTGGGCGAAGCGCGGCGTCAACATCCACTACATCCACCGCGCCAATCGCGACGGCTTCAAGGCCGGCGCGCTACAGGCGGGACTCAAGACGGCGCGCGGGCAGTTCATCGCGATCTTCGACGCCGATTTCGTGCCTCCCACGGCCATCCTGCGGAACGTGGTTGATCACTTCACGGACGACAAAATCGGCATGGTGCAGGTGCGATGGGATCACCTCAATCGCGACGCCTCCATGCTCACGCGCAGCCAGGCAATCTTCCTCGACGGCCACTTCGTGATCGAGCACACCGCTCGCAACCGCAGCGGCCGGTTCATGCACTTCAACGGCACCGCCGGCGTATGGCGTCGCGAAACCATCGCTGAGGCCGGCGGCTGGCAGCACGATACGCTGACCGAAGATCTTGACCTCAGCTACCGCGCCCAGCTCAAGGGCTGGAAATTTGTATACCTCCCGCAGTACGTGGCGCCCGCCGAGCTGCCGCCGGAGATGATCTCCTTCAAGCAGCAGGCCCACCGCTGGACCAAGGGCTCGGCCCAGACCGCGATCAAACTGCTGCCGCGCATCATGCGATCCAAGCTGCCGTGGTCGATCAAGAGCGAGGCGTTCTTCCACCTGACCTGCACCATCGTCTACCCGCTCATGGTGCTGCTGACGCTGCTGCTGTTCCCGACCTTCATCTCGCAGGACCTGTTCAAAGCCCCGCTGAAATTTCACCCGCTGAACACCGTGCTGTTCTCGGTTTCGCTGTTCGTCCTCGCCACCTGCTCGGCCGGCACGTTCTTTGTCTACGCACAGCGCGAGCTCTTTGGCCGCGTGGCGGGATGGAAGACGTTGCTGCAGTTGCCGTTCATCATGGCGCTGGGCGTGGGCGTCTGCCTGAACAACACGCAGGCATTCTTCGAGGCGATCGTAAGCATGATTCGCCGTCGCCCGGCCGAATTTATCCGCACGCCCAAGTACGGCGTGACCGGCAAGCGCCGCTTTGTCGCGCTGCGCGAGCCACCGCGATTTAACTTCAGCAAGCTGGCGTTGCCGATCGTAGAAGTCGCGTTCGGCTGCTACATGCTGAGCTTTATCGTCATCAGCCTGTTTCATGGGTATGCCCTCTCGACCGTGCCGTTCCTGGCGATCTTTGCCGGCGGATATCTCTATGTGGGGTTCAGCTCGCTGGCGGTGCTCTATCGCCGTCACCGCGAGGCCGTGGAGCAGTCGCTGATCGTGCCGGTGGAAGAGCCGGTCGCGCTGTAACAGGTTGCCGTGATGGGCTGCCGTGGATGCCGGTGTGAACTGTCTAGCGGCCGGATCCGTTAGATCCATTTCTTTGCTTTGAACAGATACAACAATCCGCCCGCCAACCCGAGCATGATCACCATTGCGATGACGAAGCTCACCGTCGAGTGCAGCATCCGATCGAACGCCGGAACGCCATCTGAAAAGTTCATTCCGAAGAAGCTCGTGATGACAGTCATCGGCAGCGCGATCACGCTGATAATCGTCAGCGTCTTCATGATCTGGTTCAGCTGGTTGCTGATCGAAGACAGGTAGATGTCGCGGGCGCCCAGGATCAGGTCGCGATAGATTTCGATCGATTCCACCGCACGATTCAGGTGGTCCTGCACGTCGCGCAGGTAGACCCGCGCCTGCGGGCGTATGAACGCCACGTCGCCGCGCGTGAGCTGCGCGAGCACCTCGCGTTCCGGTCCGATGATTCGGCGGAGGTTCAGGAGCTCGCGCTTTTTCAGACCGATCTTCACCAGCAGTTCCTGCGTCGGCCGTGTCAGTGCGGCGTCTTCGAGGTCGTCGATCTCCTCCTGCATCCAGTCGAAGATCGGCGAATAATTGTCCACCACATGGTCGAGGATGTAATAGAGCAGCATGTCCACGCCGGAATCCAGCAGGCGCGCCGGGCTCGATTCCATGCGCATCAGCGCCGATTTGACCGAGGTCATCTCCTCTTCGTGGATCGTCACCATGTAGCGCTCGGAGACGAAAATATCCAGCTCCTTGGTCCGCAGACTCTCCTTGAAGCTGCTGAGGTCCGGGCCGTGGATGACCATGTAGAAATAGCCGCTGTTGCAGGTGCTGCCGACGTGGTTGTAGCTCTCGATCTTGGGGCGCTGGTTGTATTGAATCGTGTCCTCGATCGCCAGCGGGTGAAAGCCGAACACGTCGTCCAGGATCGCCAGCTCGTTGTCGTCCGGCCGATCGAGATCGACCCAGAAGATCGCCTTGGGATCGCGCAGCGCGCGGAGCAGTGTGGATTCGTCGGCGTCGGTGGAGATCGAGCCGTCGCTGAAACGGATGAAGGCACGCGTCATGCCGCGTAATGTACAGTGCTGGAGTCCGCAGCGTAAGAATCGTGGTTGCCCGGATCATCAAGCGCGTTTTGCCTCTCGCGGCGCAAGGCCGGCAACGGTATGTTCGAGGGTGGAAGTGATTGACGCATGGAATCGATTCCTGAACTCGCGCCCCAGTTGATCGCCAGCGGCCTCGCCCGGCCGCGCGGGCTGGCGTTTGATGGTGACGGGCATCTCTGGATCGCCGAAGAAGCCGGCTCGGCGATCGTCCGCGTAGACGCCGAATCGCGAGAGATGTCACGGTTCGATGTCGGCGGCGGCCCGCGCGGTCTGGCGATCGACGCGTACGGCCGCGTCTGGTTTTCCGACGTCGTCAATGCCTGCATCCGCCGACTCGACCCAGAGGACAAAAAAACCAAGACCATTACCTCCCGCGCCGACGGCGAATGCCTCGATCAGCCGCACGACCTGATCTTCGACGCTCGCGGCAATCTCGTCTTCACCTGCTTCAGCGGAAATGTTTGCTGCGTTCGTCCCGGCGGCGAAACGGAGATGATCGCCAACGAACTGACCGAACCCTCCTCTCTCGCGCTGGTCGGCCACGAGCTGCTGCTCATCCTGGAATCCGGACAGCGCCGAATCTGGCGCGGGTCATGGAGTGACGATCTCTGCCACTGGATCGACGACACCATCTGGGCCCAGGACCTCGGCAAGTCGTCCAATCCCACAAGCTTCGCCCGCGGCGTGGACGGCAAGCTCTATCTGGTGCTCGCCGGCGAGGAGCGAATCATCGTGCTCGACCACGACGGCATGATCGTCGAAAACATCCCCACCCCCGGCCTCAGCGCCAACTACTGCGCCTTCGACCCCGCCGGCGCGATGGGCCTCGTGCTCGGCGACTCCCGCGAAGGCTCGGTCTACAGCATCCCGGCGCTTGGTCCGGGCGCTTTGCTCTATGACGCGGGCGCGGCGTGGTCGTTATAAGAATAATTTACCACAGAGACACAGAGAGCACGGAGATCGCGTTGAAATATTTTGGTGGCGCTGGCAAATTAAATGTGATTATATTTAATGAAATTACAATATAATAGTTAACGCGCTTTCGAGCTTCAGGGCGATCTCCGTGCTCTCTGTGTCTCTGTGGTAAATTATTCTTAGCATCTATAACCGCACATCAATCCCGCGCAGTTTGTCCGTCACGCTCGCGATGTCGCCACGGCTCGACAAATCCAGTACCGGCGCGGAGATCCGATGGACGCGCAGCGATTCGCCAAGCACATCCACGCAATATTGTGCGGCGTCGGTGATCTCGTATTCGCCGCGCGGGCTTGGCTTGATCGCGGCGCACGCTTTGAAAATGTTGGCGCTGAACGCCCAGCAGTTCATGCTCACGTATACCTCGTCGCCCATTGCCGCGAGGGTGGCGTCGTCGGGTTTTTCGATGATCTGTTTCATCGTGCCGTCGTCGTTGATCTTCACCACGCTGAACTTGCTGATCCGGTCGGCCGCGATATTGCTGCCGCGGAGCATCGCGTCGCGCTCGAACACCGCGATCGCCGGAGCGGTGGATTCGTGGAGCCGGCGCAGCGCTTCGGGCGGGTAGAAATTGTCGGAGTTGATCATCAGAAACGGCTCCCCGCCGGCAAAATGCTCCGCCGGCCGCACCGCGTCGGCGGTGCCGAGTGGTTTTTCCTGCACGGCAAACTCGATCTCCAGCCGCCGTGCCTGAAGCGTTTTCCCGTAATATTCGCGGACTTCCGCGTGCTCCGGCCCGATGACCAGACACACCTGCCGATACCCGGCGTCCGCGATCGTAGAAAGCAGAAAATCCATGAACGGCCGCCCGAGCGTGGGGATCATCGCCTTCACCCCCGTAGCCGCCACGCGCGCGGTGGTATCGTCCAGCGCCGCCGAGTCGTCCTGCTTACGCATCCGCGTGCCAAGCCCACGCGCGAGAATCACCGCTTTATTCACCATGATGTTTGCTCCTCAGAATCATTATCAGGGCGCGGATGATATCGGGTGAGGGGCATGAGGACTATGAGGGGGACAGGGGACGGGGGCTTGGGGCTTGGTGAGTTGGCTTCGTTTGTTCGGGTTGAATAGTGGTGAGTGGAAAGTGGTGAGTGGAAATGGGATCGGGGACAGGGACATGGGCTTGGTGGTTTGGCTTAGTTCGTTCGAATTGTTTTCACCAATCCCCTGACCCTTATCCCCAGTCCCACCATCTGGCTTCGTTTGTTCCGTCCCCTCTCCCCCCGGGAGAGGGCTAGGGTGAGGGGGCTGGCTATCTTGCAAGCCGCCCGGTGGGTTCGTTTGTTCGGGATGGTGATTGGGGACAGGGGCTTGGGGACGGGTAGTTTGGCTTCGTT
>JACMML010000086.1 GCA_014379105.1 Phycisphaerae bacterium | reverse complement strand
GCAGATCGCGCGGATCGTCCGCAAGTGTCAGGAACTGCCCGGGCAAGAGCTGTTCGCGTACGTAGATGACGCCGGCAGAGTGCGCGACGTGAAGAGCAACGACGTGAATCAGTATCTGCAGCAGATCACCGGCGACTCCTTCACCGCTAAGGATTTCCGCACCTGGGCGGGCACGGTGCTCGCCGCGACGGCGCTGCGCGAGTTCGAGAAGTTTGATTCCCAGGCCCAGGCGAAAAAGCACCTCGTACAGGCGATCGAACACGTCGCCGAGCGGCTTGGCAATACCAAGACAGTGTGTCGTAAGTGCTATGTGCACCCGCTGATCCTCGATTCGTTTCTCGATGGGTCGCTGGTGAAGCTGCTGCAGATGAAGGCCGAGGACGAACTCAAGCACATCAGCCACCTTCGCCCGGACGAAGCCGCGGTGATGGGAATGCTGCAGCAGAATTTGAAACGCCGTGCGAAGCCGGGCGTGCGACTAATCTCCGGGCGATCAATCCGGGGCGGCTAGGTGCATCGTCGTCTCGAGGCCATCGCAGAATCGCGTTTGCAGGATATTCTGACTGAGGGACGAATCCAATACCTGCTGCGCGAGCAATCCCATGCGGTTCAACTCAACTTCAGGTAATTCCGCCAACCGGCGGATCGCCGCCACGCAGCCGTCCACGTCGCCGTGGCGGATTGCTTCGCCGATCGGGTGCTGATTTAAGATATCCGCGACGTGGCTCGGGGCCGGGCCGAGGAACAGGATCGGACGGCCGACAGACATCGCGCCGTAGACTTTGCACGGGTGAATAATCCCGACCATGTCGTCGCCCATCGAGACCACGTGCACGTCGGCGCTGGAAAGTGATAAGTGCAGCGTCTCGAGCGGCTGATAGGGGAGCGAGACCGCGTTCGTCAGGCCATTGTCGCTGATCGTCTGATCCACTTCCTTTTTGCCGCTCCCGCCGCCGACGAATGCAAACACGACGCGTGCGTCATCTTTCATCCGCACGGCGGCGTCGAGCAGGGTGCGCAGCGGGTTGGCGGGGGAGTGGTTGCCGCTGTACATGATGACGAACTTGCCACCCCAGCCGTGCTGAGTGCGAAACGGGTTGTCCGCGTGCGCTAGCGATCCCGTGTGCTGCACATGCGGCCAC
The DNA here is from genome assembly GCA_014379105.1 of Phycisphaerae bacterium. Lineage (GTDB taxonomy): Bacteria > Planctomycetota > Phycisphaerae > Tepidisphaerales > Tepidisphaeraceae > JACMML01. The sequence continues at coordinate 2,137 of JACMML010000086.1, read as the reverse complement.
GGCGGCATCACGAGGAGCTTTCCATCGAGCCTCGTCCGCTGCATCAACCGATCGGCCATGAAACGATCCAGCGCGATCACCAAGGCCGAGCGCCGCAGAATAAATCGGTTCACGCGCTCGAGCAGCCATGCCGCAAAGGATCGCGGGCCGATCTTCTTCATCGCGATGAGCTGGTCCGGATTGAGATCCATCGCCCAATACGCCACGGGAACCCGGCGCAGCATTCCCACGATGCTCATCGGAAACCCGATCAACGGCGGCGACGTGCTGAAGAATATCGCGCCGATATTCGGTGCAAAGAGCGCGGCGAAGAATGCCTGGAACATAAACCACGCCGTGCCGGCGGCGCGGAAAAGCAGGTTCCGTTTTCCGAAAGAGCCCAGTGCGAGCCGGCGGACATCTACGCCGTGAAGATTCTCGCGTGCCGGGTAGACGACCGACGAATCCTCATACCCCCGTGCCGAGGCATACACGCGCACCGGGCGCCCGCGTCGCGCCATCTCCACCGCGACATCGGCCATATGTTGCCCGACGCTCGCCGGGTCGGGGACGAAGGTTTGTGAGACGACCAGGAGCGTCTTTTGGTTGGGCGTCAGCGACTTGGGCATCGGTTCCTTACAAAGTTACAATGCCGTGACTTCGGCGTGTCTATAAATGATACTGACGATCTTCGATCGAACCAAAGCTACTAACCGGAAGTGCACGTGACTGACGCAACCCAACCCGCTGGCCAGACTAATCCATCCCCGACCCCGCCTGCCCCGCGCAAGCGGCGGCGTTGGCCGAAGGTGGTTCTTGTCATTTTGCTGTTGCTGGTGGCTCTGGTTTTGTTGTTGCCCACGATAGTCAGCACGGCACCGGTGCGCTCACTCGTTCTTTCGCAGGCAAGCGGGTACGTGGACGGGAAGGTGGAGGTGCAATCATGGAGCCTGGGCTGGTTCAGCGGGCTCAGCATCCATGGCGTCAAGGTCTATGACCGGCAGAATGTGCTTGTCCTTGAGGCGGACAAAGTAGAGACCGAAGCGACGCTGCTGCGGCTGGCGCGGGGAAGCTATGACTTCGGCAAGACAACCGTGGCTGCGAATGCGACGAAGGTCGTCGTCTACCCGAACGGCCGGACCAATCTTCACGAAGTCTTCAAACTCGATGCAGCCCCGCAGAACGACAAGCCACAAACTCCGCCCACCGACCATGGCACCGGCTCACCCTCTGCACCCGCCAAGCTTCCGGACGTGCGGATAGACCTCGCGCTGGACCTGCGTGGCGCGGTGGAGGTGGCCGATGCGGCCGGGAAAACGTCCGTCCTCCAGTTGCGCCAGGGCAGCGGCGGGACATTGAGGATCGATGACATCAACCAAGGCATTCGGTTCGACCCCAAACTCATCTACGACGTTGACGGCCGAGCCCCCAGTACCATTGTGATCAGCGGCTTGATCGATGCCGTTCAGAACAATCAGATCGACCTCCCCAACCTAGCGGCCCAGGTAAAGGTTCTGCTGACAGCGGTGGACATGGGCGCGGTCCGCCCGGCGCTGGCGATGGTGGGGCTTGGCCAGATCGATGTGGACGGCATCGCGACCGGAGAGATCGCCGCCGACATCAAACCCGGACAGGCCGGTGGGGCGGTCGGCGAAATACAGGTCGCCAGCGCGCGGCTGGCGATGCCGCAGATGCCCGACGTCTATCAGGCAGAACTCGTCCGCATCCCGATCAACGTCTCGCGATATCTCGCCGACGGAAAGTCGCGCGTGAAGATCGATATCAAAGCAATCCTTCCCGAAGCCAGCGTGTCGGCGGTCGGCGATCTGCCCGAGGCGGGGTTGATCAATCTCAGTCAGAGCAAGATGCCCGGCGAAACCGGCGACCTCAATGTGCTATTCGACGCCAGCCCGGAGAAGCTCGCGAGGGCACTGCCCACGACGATGCGCTTACTGCCCGACGTGAAAATCACCGGCGGAGATCTGAAATCCGATATCGGCATTGCGATGAGGCCGGATCGAATCGAAACGAAAACCACGTCAAATTTCTCCCTGACTGGTACACGAGCCGGACGCCAGCAGGCGATCGCGCCGATGACCATCACCACCGCCGCCTCGGTGCTTGATCTGGACAACCTCGCCAGTGGGTTGCGAAATCT
>JACMML010000085.1 GCA_014379105.1 Phycisphaerae bacterium | reverse complement strand
TCGCATGATCGAGCGGGAGGTGATCGCGGTCGCGGAACTCGTAAAGGTTTCGCCGATTGCGGCTAAAGAAGGGAATGCGCGCCGCGATCGCGTCGAGTTCGTCGAGATCAAACGCGAACATGAAGATGCGATAGCGAAACTGATGCTTCTTCGGCGACAAGCGATGGTGCATGACGTCGCATTCATAGAGGCAGGAACGCAGAGTTGTGGCCGGAGTCACCTCCATATTTCCTCTCCGCCAACGGCGCGTGCGCACTCGATCGCGCTGGTGAAGCCGTCTTCGTGAAAGCCGTACTTGAACCACGCTCCGGCGAAATAAGTGGTCTGGTCCGATGCGATCCGGTTGAGGGCCGGCAACTCTTTCTGCGCTGCGATGGCGGCCAGATTGAAAAGCGGGTGCTCGTAGTCGATCCGCCGGAGCACATGCTCCGGCGCAATGCGATCGTGAGTGTTCAGCGATACGAAATAGTTTTGCCGATCCGAGACGTCTTGCAGGCTGTTCATCCAATAGTGGGTGGTCGGCAGAATGCGTCCATCGCCTGCGGCGTCGATGCGATAGTTCCAGCTCGCCCAGCAACGGCGGGTGCGCGGCATGAAGGTGGCATCGGTGTGAAGGGTCGCGGTATTCTGCTGAAACTTAAATTCCCGAAGCAGACGGGCTTCAAGTTCGGTCGGTTCGCCGAGCATCGCCAGCGCCTGGTCGGCGTGACAAGCGAGGATCACTTTATCGAACTCCCGCGCCGCGCCGTCAGCCGCGATGACCTTTGCCTTTTCCTTGGTGCGTTCGATGCGGACGGCTTTGGTCCCAAGCTGCAGCCGATCGCCAAAGGGTGCCGTGATCTTCGCCACGTACGATTTCGATCCACCGCAGACCGTGAACCAAGGATGCTGCTGATTCAGTCCGAGGAACCCGTGGTTATGCCAGAAACGGATCAGCGTCATCGCCGGAAAATCGAGCACCTTTTCCGGCGGCGTACTCCAGACCGCGCTGCTCATCGGCACGAGAAAAAGATTAAGCATGTCATCGCCGTAGCCGCGTGCGGCCACATAGTCGCGCAGGCTGAAGTCAGCCCACTTCCCATCGCTCAAGGCCGGGACTGCTTCGGAGTTGAAGCGGTTAAGCTGGAGCAGCATCCGCCAATGGCGCGGATTCAGAAGATTGCGCCGCTGGCCGAAGAGAAGATTCAGACTTCCGCCATTGTATTCCAGGCCGGTCGGCGCGTGCTGCACGCTGAAAGACATCTCGGTCGGCCGCGTCTCGACGCCCAGTTCGCGAAAGAGCCGCGTGAGATTTGGGTAAGTGACCTGATTGAAAACCATGAACCCTGTGTCGATCGGCACCGCGCGGCCCTGCTCGTCCACGGTGATCGTGTTCGTGTGTCCGCCCGCGTAGTCGTTTTGCTCGAAGAGCGTGAGATTGTAGCGCTCGTGAAGCAGATGCGCGCAACCGAGCCCGGCGATGCCGGTTCCAATGACAGCGAGGGTTTTCACAACGGAGATCTCAAGAAGCGCAACCCTAATTCAGGCGGCTTCCGCGAGCACCTCCGGACGGCGCGCTTCCTCGTAAACACTCACCGGCACGGCCTTCAATCCCCAGATCAGACCGGTCCACGACAGCGCCTTGAGCACATAATAAGTCGGGTCGAATTCCCACCAGTAAAAGCCCTGGCGTGCCGCCCCCATGTAGCGGTGGTGATTGTTGTGCCAGCCTTCGCCGAGCGTGATGATCGCGAGGAGCAGGCTGTTGCGGCTGTTGTCATCGGTCTCGAAGCGGCGCGCGCCGATGACATGCGCCATCGAATTGATCAGCAGCGTGCCATGCAGCAGCACCACCGTGCTGATGAAAAAGCCCCACACGACGAGTTGTCCGCCAGTCGTGCCGAGCCCCGG
>JACMML010000084.1 GCA_014379105.1 Phycisphaerae bacterium | reverse complement strand
GGCATACCACCCACCAGCGTTGCTGCTGCGCGCGCAATTTTCCAGGCACTCTACGAAGCGTTCTGGAAAACCGATGCGTCGCTAGCGGAAATCAATCCTCTGGTGTTGACCGGCGACGGCCAACTGATCGTTCTCGATTCGAAGATGGACTTCGATTCGAATGCATTGTTCCGGCACCCGGACATCGTGGCGCTGCGCGACTTCGACGAAGAAGATCCGTCAGAGATCGAAGCATCGAAGTTCGATCTGTCGTACATACAACTCGACGGCAACATCGGCTGCCTGGTTAATGGCGCAGGCCTTGCGATGGCAACGATGGACGCCATCAAGCTCTTCAAGGGTGAGCCGGCCAATTTTCTGGACGTTGGCGGCGGCGCGACACCGCAGAAAGTCACCGAAGCGTTCAAGCTAATGCTTCGCAACCCTAACCTAAAAGCCATTCTGGTCAATATTTTCGGCGGCATCATGCGTTGCGACGTGATTGCCGAAGGTGTCATCGCCGCGTCGCGGGCGCTGCAACTGAAAGTTCCGCTGGTGGTTCGTATGAAGGGCACCAACGAGCAGCTCGGCAAGAAGATGCTCGCGGACTCGGGGTTGCCGATCATCTCCGCGGCCACGATGGCCGAGGCCGCGCAGAAAGTGGTGGCCGCCGCGGCAGGTAAGAAGCAATGAGCATCCTGATCGACAAGAACACGCGTGTCGTCACGCAGGGGATCACCGGCAAGACCGGCCAATTTCACACGCGGGTGTGCCGTGAGTATGCGAACGGCAGCGCGTGCTTCGTTGCCGGCGTCAATCCAAAAAGGGCCGGTGAAAATTTCGAGGGCGTTCCGATTTTTGCCACGGTCAAAGAAGCGAAGGAACAAACTGGCGCCAACGTTTCAGTGATCTACGTGCCGCCGGCCGGCGCTGCGGACGCGATCTGGGAGGCGGTCGACGCCGACCTCGACCTTGTTATCTGCATCACCGAAGGCATTCCGGTGCGTGACATGGTCGTAGTGCGCGACCAAATGCGCAAACATGGCAAGCGCGCGTTGTTGCTGGGTCCGAATTGTCCGGGCACGATTACGCCGGACGAGCTCAAGATCGGCATCATGCCGGGCCACATTCACCGCAAGGGACGGATCGGCGTCGTGTCGCGCTCCGGCACGCTGACGTACGAGGCAGTGGGTCAGTTAACCGAGCTGGGGTTAGGGCAGTCGAGTGCTGTCGGAATCGGAGGAGATCCGGTCAACGGCCTGAAGCACATCGACGTGCTGAAGTTATTCAACGAAGATGACGAAACCGATGCAGTGGTGATGATCGGCGAAATCGGCGGCAACGACGAAGAAGTGGCTGCATTCTGGGTGCGCGACCACATGAAAAAGCCGGTTGTTGGATTCATTGCAGGCGTGACCGCGCCGCCCGGCAAACGAATGGGACACGCTGGCGCGATCATCTCCGGCGGCATGGGTACGGCGCAGCAAAAATTGGCAACGCTGGAGGAGTGCGGAATCCGCACGACGAAAAATCCGTCCGAGATTGGGAAGCTGCTGCAAAGCGTGTTGACTTGAGCTGCAGCAAAATCGAATGACCGGTGCTTAAGGACTGAAAATGGAATTCGGATCCCCTGGGTTCTGGGTTGCGTTGATGCAGATCATAGGCATCAACATCGTGTTGAGTGGCGATAACGCGGTAGTGATCGCGCTCGCGGCCCGGTCTCTGCCGCCGCAGCAGCAAAGGCAGGCAATCCTTTGGGGTAGCGGCGCGGCGGTCGTGATGCGGATCGGGCTGACGATCGTGGCGGTCGAGCTGCTCAGGCTGCCCTATCTGAAGCTGGTTGGCGCGGTGCTACTGCTGTGGATCGCGGTGAAGCTGCTGATCCCGGAACACGAAGAGGAAGGTAGCGGCAAGGCGGTCGGATCTCTCAGCTCGGCGGTGAAGACCATTCTGATCGCTGATCTGGTGATGAGCCTCGACAACGTGATCGCGGTCGCGGCGGCGGCCAAGGGCAGCCTGGCGCTTCTGATCATCGGACTAGCGATCTCGATTCCGCTCGTGATCTTCGGCTCGACGATGCTGCTAAAGCTGATGGAGCGCTGGCCCGTGATCATCACCATCGGCGCCGCGCTGTTGGGGTGGGTCGCCGGAGAAATGGCCGTCACGGACCCGTTGATCACTGCTTGGGTTGAGGCGAACGCCCATTATTTGCATTGGGTTGCCCCCGCGGCCGGGGCCATCTTCGTCGTTGCGCTGGGCAGATGGCTGGCAGCGCGAACAATGGCGAAAGCGCCCGCGTTGGTCGAGCTCGGCGAGGCCGCCGCCGTGGCAGCAGCGCCGATACGTCCAGCTTCGGCGCGCCCGGGGTGGCTCACTCGAATCTTGCTTCCAGTCGATGCCTCGGACAATGCGGCGCGTGCCGTGGAATACGTCATCGCACACCTGCGCGCGCACCCGACGCCCGAAACCGTCGACATCCATTTACTGAACGTCCAGCGGCCGGTATCGGGCGATGTCAGCACCTTTGTCGCCAAGGAGGCGCTCGTGGACTATCACCGCGAAAAAAGCCTGCAGGCGCTCGAGCGACCGCGCAAGATTCTGGACGAGGCAGGCGCGAAATACAGCGTCCACATGCTAGTCGGTAAACCGTGGGAGGTGATCACCGATTACGCCGGCGCCAAGCAGATTGACCACATCGTAATGGGTACGCGCGGCCTGGGCTCCTACACCGGAGGAACGCTCGGTTCAGTGGCACTCGGCGTAGCGCAACGCAGCCCGGTGCCGGTTATTCTCGTCAAGTGAGTATTTATGGAAGACAAGGAGTCCCACAGTAAGACAGTCGACGCAGTCGTCAGTGAATTTCAGAGCGATGTCGACAAGGGTCTAAGTCAGGATGAGGCAAGCGGGCGCCTGCAGAGACTGGGAGCCAACGAGCTGACAGAAAAGCCCCGGCCCGGATTTCTCGCGTTGCTGTGGGACCAGTTCAACAACTACCTCGTAATTATTTTGATCGTAGCGGCGATCCTCGCAGCGTTGCTCGGCGAGTATGTCGATTCCGTAGCGATCATGTGCATCGTTGTGCTGAATGCGGTGATTGGAGTCATTCAGGAATCGAAGGCTGAACAGGCGCTTGCCGCCTTGAAGAAGATGGCCGCTCCGACCGCGCAGGTGATCCGGGACGGCTATCAGATTGCTGTTCCGTCACGCGATCTGGTTCCCGGTGACATTGTGCTTTTGGAGGCTGGCAACTACGTGCCTGCCGATTTAAGGCTGGTGTCGACCGTCAATCTGAAGATTGAGGAAGCCTCGCTGACGGGCGAATCGGTCCCGGTCGAAAAGAGCGCCGCACTGGTTCTAGACAAAGAGGCAGGTCTCGGTGACCGCAAGAACTCCGCTTTTCTGAGCACGATGGTCACGTATGGCCGCGGCAAGGGACTCGTGATCGGTACCGGCATGCGTACGCAGATCGGGCTCATCGCGGAGATGATCCAATCGTACGAAGAGGAAGCCACGCCGCTGCAGCAGAAGCTGGAGCACTTGGGAAAGGTGCTCGGAACCGCCTGCATCGCGATCTGCTTGGTCGTTCTTGTCTATGGCCTATTCCGGGATACCCGTTTGACCGACGTCCTCAACATCGGCTTTCTCAATTACTGGGAGGCCGAGAAGAAAGACATCGTCAATCTGATCCTGACGGCCGTGAGCCTTGCTATTGCCGCTGTTCCGGAAGGCCTTCCCGCGATCGTCACTATCTGCCTAGCGCTCGGCATGCAGCGGATGATCAAGCACACCGCGCTGATCCGAAAGCTGCCCGCGGTGGAAACGCTCGGATGCGCGACGGTCGT
>JACMML010000083.1 GCA_014379105.1 Phycisphaerae bacterium | reverse complement strand
GACGTAGACGGTCGATCCGGCGGTCATGCCGTTGTTCGCCGAGAGCGTCGTCGACTGCGTTGTCCAGTTGATCCCGTCGGTGGAGTAGGCGGCGGAGATTGTCGTGCCAGCGCGCGTCAGACGGATAAACGTGGGCGGCGTGCCGCTGGCTAAACCCGTGCCGGCGCCAGCGGCGCTGCCACCGGCGGCATTGCGGTACTCGAATCGCGTGCCACTGTTGGGCGTCACGTAGTTCATCGCATACGGGCTGTTGGCATCAAGGCTGGTGCGGAACATCACGCCGGCTTTGGCGAACGTGTGGGTGTTGCCCATCGACGCCACGCGCGCGGTGATTGTGCCGTCGCCGGTGAGCGGTATATAGACGAAGCGGAACTGATCGGATGTGCCCCAGATGTCGTTGCCGCCGGCGCTGACGGTGTACGTGCCGGTGTTTTCGGACGCCGATCCCGCCAAAGCGGGGGAGCCGATCGTCTGAGTGTTGGTAAATATGCCGATCGAAGCCTGCACCGTGATGACCGCCGACCCGCTGAGCGCGCCGGCGGTGGCGCGGACAGTCGCGGTGCCGCTGCCCGAAGCCGGGGCGGTATATTGCCCGGCCTGATTGATGCTGCCGATGCCGCCGGCGTCTATGGACCAGGTGATCGCCGGCGGGTTCTCCATGGGCTGAGCGAACTGGTCGGTGACCGTCGCGAACAGAATGATCTTCCCGCTTTGCGGAAGAACACCGGTCACGGGCGTCATCGCGACGGCGGTGGGGGTTGGGATGACCGTGACGGCGACGCCGCTGCTGGTGACGGCACCGCCGGCGTCGGTGATCACCACGCGGAACACGTAGACGCCTTCGGTAGCGAAAGTTGCAATGGTGTTCTTCGCGCCGTTGGTCTTGTTCGCGCTGAATGTAACCGGCGCCGGCGGATCGCCCACGACGTACCACGTATAGGTCAATCCTGCTTCGCCGGCGTTGTCACTGCCGAGCACACTAAGGCTCACATTCGTGCCGGTGACGGTCGCGGAAGACGCGGACGCCGGGGTGGCGACGGTCGGTGCCACGCCGGGCGTGACCGAGATGCTGGCGAAGGTCGCGGTAGAGGTCGCGCCGGTGTTGTGCGAACTGACGGCCAAGCCGAGGAGAGCGGATGACGGGAGCGTGATCGTCTGGGCCGTGCCGATCTGCGTCCAGCTGGCGTTGTCGGTGCTGTAGTACGCCGCCACGCTGTTGCCGCTGCGTGTGAGCTTCACCCACACCTGAGACAGCGGAGTCGGCACCGTCACCCACGCGCTCGCGGCACCGGCGGTCGTGCGATACTCGAATCGCACGCCGTTGCCCGAAGACCGCAACACCGCCGCGAACGGGCTGCCCGGCGTATTGTCGGCGCGGATCATCACACCCGCCTCGGCAACGGATGAGCCGGTCTGGGATAGCACCTGCGCGACCAGCGTGGAATCGCCGGAAACGCCCGTCGATACGAATCGAAACGCATCGACTGACCCGCCGATATCAGCACCAGCGCCACTGATCGTGTGCACGCCGTTCGTGTAGCTGTTCGCCCCGGCCGTGCCGACCGCGCCGATATCCGCACCGCTGTTGCCAATCGGCGAGACGATGCCCGATGCCGCCAGCCAGAAGATCGCGTATTGTCCCGCGGCGACGTTGACGTTTGCGCCAAGGTTGTGGAGCGTGCCGGTCGCGAGATCCTTCACCTGTCCAACGCCGGCCGGAATCTTGGCGCTGTAGGTGCTCGTACCGTCGTTGAGGACGATGAGGTAATCGCCGTAGCGGACGACTTTGGGGCTCTTGAGGGGCAGGCCAGTCAGGTTGCCATCGGACTGCACGTTGGCGGCGTCCTTGGGCATGATGATTTGGGCGGCGCGCTCAATGGTGGGGGTGGTGTAGTGGATGCGCGCGACGTTGCTGTGGACCAGGTTCGTGAAGTTGCCGTTGAACTCGTAGTTACGCCAATCGGCGTTCATGTAGAACCGCTCGCCGTTGTTGATGAACGCGACCGCGCCCGCCTGCACATCCGCCCACGCAAAATCGGGCTGCCCCGGTTCGGCCGGGAGCGGGGTGAGGGTCGCGGGGTTGACGTTGATCAGCCCGCGGATCGTGGACTCGTACGCCGCGTAATCGCGGAGATAATTGATCGACCGATTTCCACCACCGGCGCCGTTGCTGGTTGTCAGACCATACTGGGTGCTGAGATAAGCGGAGCGGCGCGCGTGGGCATTATTGAGCACACCGCCGGGGTCCGAGGCCAGATACTGGTCGCTGAATTCGAACCCGCCGGCGTAGTTATTGATGTTCTTGGTGTCGCGATAAGTGATGTATGGCTCGGGACCCCAGCCGATCGTGTTCGCGGTGACTACACCGCTGCCGTTGACGGTGGCTTTTTCAAGCGGAGAGAGGAACGTGTCGTAGCTGTCGATCGTTATGCCGGCCATCTCGCGAATCGCGTTGACGCTGGCGACATCCGCATTAGGGTCCCACACCGCGATCTGCGCGAATCTCACCGACAGCCATGGGATGATCGACCCGTAGCCACCACCGTCGTAGCCGGTGGAAATCGCGCCGTGCGCTTCGCCAAAGCCCTTACTGGTCATTCCATAGTTCTCGATGCTGCCGGCGTAGACGCCGCGCATGATGCTGGAGGTGGGACGCAATCCCATGATCTCCTTGGCGATGTCGAAAGTAGTCGCGTGAGGAATGGCGTACGCCGGATTGGGAAAAAGCGTTTGCAGCTTGGTCAGCGCCACCGACGCGGCATACATCGCCAATTCCTGGAACATGTTCTGGCTGTGCGTGCCGCCGGTCGCAGCCAGGCAGTAGTTGACGTGCTCGAAGAGCATGCGCTGATACGCGGTGGCGCGGAGCACAGAACCGCCGTTGAGATTCGCGTCGTATGACTGAGCGAGAAAGGACTGGAGGATCGGTGCGGCGGTAGGATCGTTGAGCAATTGGATCAGCGTCCAGCCGAGCGCGTAGGTATCAACGCCTTGCAAAGAGCCGCCGCCGTGGACAGTGGGTAATCGCCCGGGCTCGCCGACGTAATCGCCGGTGACGCGCGGCGAACTGATCAACCCGATCCAGTCGCCGCCTTGCGTCGGGAAACCGCCATTGCTGCCTTGTGACCATGACGCTCCGTCGATCGCGCTGACGATTCGTGTGATGAGGCTGGCGTCGTGATAATGATCAAGTCCGGCTACGACGTTGCCGCTGGCGTTGGTGAATGGCTGGAGCAGATAGGTGGCGGTCAGCACACCGAGCAGTTCATCAGGGAATGCGGTGTAGCCGGGGCCGGCTTTCTGGGTTGCGATGCGGTTTCGCCAGTCGTCGGGCGTAGCCGACGGGTTGGCGTTGCGCCACCCGTTCACGTCGGTGAACAGGTCCAGGCCTATCGTTTCCGGCGGCGCTCCCGGCGTGCCGGGCATGACTTGGCGGGCGAGCACGTCGTCGAAATACCCGCCCGGATTATAGTTCCATTGACGCTGCGTCTGGAGGAGCGAGATCGCTTCATTCAGTGTCAACGTGTCGAGCGTCGGCTGTCCAGTGACCGCCGGTTTGGTGCCGGCGGGGTCATTCGAATCTGGAACGAACATCGTCGCGGTGTGGGAGTATGCGCTATAGACCGGCCGGCCGGCATCGAGCGTCAGCTGCACGGAGGTTTTCCCGCTCGTCAGCGAGATCGGAATGGCGGCGGTGTAATAGATGAAACGGTTGGGGAATTGAGCGTTGCCGCCGTTCTCTTCGAGCGTCTCGGCGGCGCCGGAGCTGCCGACGAGGTCCATCGCGTCGTTGGGCACATCGTTACCCCAAACGCGAACTGTGAGATAATTCTGCCGCGCCGGATCGACCGCGACGGTGAACGTGAGGTCCGGATCGCCGGAAGGGTTGCGGTAGGTGAGCCCGCTGGATGCTCCGACCGAGCCGACCCCTCTTGGCGGCAGCGACGCAATTGCGACGCCGGGCTCGAAACGGTGCGACGCCTCGGAGGCGAGATTGCCGAAGTCGAGCCGGTCGATCGCGTTGGACCCGCTCATCAGAATCCGCGACTCAATCTGTTCGATCACCGCGCCGCAGGCGGCCGCGAGGGAGCGCGGGGCGTTCGCGTTTCCGACAAAGCGGTATGCCGGGCGATGGGGTCGATTCATGAGTGCTGCTCCGGGCTTGTCCGCGGGTTCGCAATATTCAGTGCAGCGGTGCTGCGGGAACTAATGGAAATCGCCGGGGATGCACATCGCCGTAGCGCGAAAAATCCCAAGCCGACATAAGCCGCCACGTCACAGCCTATGAGACGGCTTGCGGTGGAGCGACAACATTATTGCGCAAAAAGTCGACTAGTCATTGCTAATTTACGCACCGCTGCCGGTGCCAGCGTTTGGCCGCGTGCGGAATGATTTGCGGTATTGGCCGGGGGTCTGTTTCTCGTATTGTAGAAACATTCGGTGCAGCGACTGCGCGGTGGAAAGCCCGCACCCGATTGCGATCCGCTCGGTCGGCCAGTCCGTCTCGGACAGAAGTATCCTGGCTTGTTCGAGCCGAACCAGAACGATCGCATCATGCAACGTGCGGCCGGTGACTCGGACGTAATCCTGTTCCAGTTTGCGCCGCGACACGCGCAGTTCCCGGGCGATCTTGTCGATGCGGATGAATTCCAGGCCGTGCTCGCGGATGTACTGATCCGCCAGATGAACATCACGATCCTGCAGCGTTGAAACATCAGACGACTGGCGAATGCGCAACACGCCCGAAGGCT
>JACMML010000082.1 GCA_014379105.1 Phycisphaerae bacterium | reverse complement strand
CCAGCGCGTCGGTCGTCTCTGATAAAAACGTCTCCACGAGCCGCAACGGATGCACATCACGCAGCGAATTCATTGCACGGCAGACGCCGGGCATGGCGTGTGCGAATCGCTCAAGATTTTCCACTTCCGCTCGTCCGCCGAGCAGCGGCTGCCAGACCGCGTCGAAGCGGCCTTCCGGATGCCGCAGCGATGGATAGAACTGCTGCGCCGACATCGCGCGGACGACGATCCGCGCCAGGATCGTCCAGACGCGCATCGAATCCGAGCAGCCCATCGGGAGGTGTTCCGGCAGCGATGTCAGAAGGTCCATCGCGTCGGCCGGTGAGAGACGCAGCGCGGGCACCGGCACGTCGCGGGCGTCCGGCAGATCAATGGCGATCTGCGCCTCTTCCGCACTGGCGACCAGCAGGCTGTCGCCGGCAAGGTCGCCGAGCAGGGTCCGCACGTCCGCGATGCTGCGCGGTTGAAAATCTTCGCGCGACGTCGCGGCCCAGATCAGCAGGTGAGTGGTGTCCCAGATCGCGATCAGCATGCTTGCCAAAGTCCGTGTATTCGCGCTCGAGCCCTTCGCTCAAACGAGTCGAGTAGTGTACGGAAAGTTTTCAGAATTGCGCTATTACTGACCGGAAAACGAGCGGCTTCATAAATGGTGCGTGTGCCGGTACACTATGGGGTTACGGTTTTTGCGAATCGCGGGTCGGTGTTCTAGTCGTGCTGAACGCATATGCCCGACGTTGACGCCGCATCGGCTGCTGTCCCGCTCGGTGACGAATGAATTCTTATGTCCAAAAAGCTGTACCTCGAAACCTTCGGCTGCCAGATGAACGTGCTCGATAGCGAGCTCGTTCTGAGCCAGCTGCGCGGACAGGGGTATGTGTCGACAGCTGACAGCGACGATGCCGATGTCATCATCTACAACACATGCTCGGTGCGCGAGCACGCCGAGCAGAAGGTGTGGAGCCGGCTGGGGAAGCTGCGCGATCGCAAACAGGCCGATCCAAATCTGGTGATCGGCGTGATCGGCTGCATGGCCGAACGGGAGGGGGCGGAGATGTTTCGCCGTCATCCCCACATCGACATCCTCTGCGGGCCGGCCGAACTCGATAAATTGCCCGGCATGGTTCACAACGCCGTCGTCACGTCGGTAAGCCAGCGGGTCGGTGAGTCGGAGTATGATTTCACGACTCGCCGCCTCACCGACTCGCCGCGCCAGATCGCATTGATGGGCAAGTCCATCCGTCGATCGTCGACACTCCAAGTTGCCAGCGATGAGCTGGAAATGCTCGATCTCTCCCGCGCGGTCTCGCCCGGCGACGATCTCTCGCAGGCGTACGTCCGTATCACGCGCGGGTGCAACAAGTTCTGCACGTACTGCGTCGTCCCGTACACGCGCGGCCCGGAGGTGCATCGGCCGCCGACCAATATCATCGAAGAAGTCCGCAAGCTCGTCGATGCCGGTGCGATGGAAGTGACGCTGCTCGGGCAGACGATCAACCATTATTTCTTCGATCACGGGGATGGCCGACGCACGACTTTCGCCGACCTGCTTTACCAGATTCACGAGGCCACGCCCGATCTGCCGCGGCTGCGCTTTGTCACATCCTTCCCGCGCGATTTCACCAACGAAGCCTTGCAGGCGATGCGCGATTGCCCGCGCATCTGCCGCTATCTGCACGCACCGGCCCAGCACGGCAGCAACCGCGTGCTCAAGCTGATGAATCGCGGCTACACGGTGGAGCAATACCGCGATTTTGCCGACCGCGCCCGCGCGATGATGCCGGACATTGCCATCGCATCCGATTTCATCGTCGGCTTCCCCACCGAGACCGAGGCCGAGTTTGAAGAGACGGTGGACCTGGTGAAATATTGCGCGTTCAAGAACAGCTTCATCTTCAAATACTCCCCCCGACCCGGCACAACCGCGATCGACCGGTTTGCGGACGATATCCCCGAAGACGTCAAGCGACAGCGCAATAATCGGCTGCTCGAAGTGCAAGGCCAGGTGGTGGTGCAAAACAATCTTGCGATGATCGGCAAGACGGTGGAAGTGTATGTGGAAGGCGTCAGCAAGCTCGTCGCCCGCCGAGCGAAGAATAATCCTGGTGTGGGAACGGCGGGCGTCGAATTGGGTTCAGGTTTCCGTAGGGTGGGGTTCATCCCCACCAATTCCAAACTAACGGTACTCAATGGTGGGGATGAACCCCACCCTACAAATGCCGAAGGCAATATAACCCAACTCGTCGGCCGCACGCGTGGCGATCAGATCGTGGTGTTTGAAGGGGATATGTCGCTGAAGGGCCAGCTAGTGAACGTTCGCATCGTCGATGCGCAGCAGATGACGCTGTTCGCGGAAAGAATGACGGTTCCGAGCTAATTAGAAGCCCATTGCAGCAGATCCATAAAAGCTTGCTTAGAGTCTCCAATGGAAAGTGGCGCTTATGAACGAAGAGCATCCAACTACCGCGTTGCTTTCGTATGAGGCGGCGAACAATCCACACCCAACTTCTGTTTTACTCGGGTACGTGGGCCTGAAGCTTCTCGGGCTTTATTTATTGGTGAGTATGTTCCAAAGCGCGGGGCCGATGGCCTACTTTTATGTGGTATCTCGCGATGTTCGCGGAGACACGGAAACCGCTCTCGGCTACATCATCGCGAATCTGAGTTCGGGCTTGTTCGGAGTTCTCTTGCTGGCCAGATCTTTCTCGCTGTCGAAGTGGATTTTCCGTCCAGTGGGCGTTCTTCGGTATCCAGCGGACGTTGCGGCACTCATCGGGGTCGCTTCTGTTGCAGCGGGCCTTCTACTAATGGGTCCGGCAGCCTCTTCTTTTTGTGAGCGTCTCGCAGCGATGATCTTTCAACTCTATTCGTCTGCTGGAACTTCCCTCGTTGATCGGGTGCCAATAGAATTAGTCTTCTTGGCTTCATCGGCGATCCAGTTCCTGATCGGCCTGGGTCTATTCCTTCGGCCGCGATGGATCGTCGGGGTATGGCGCAAGTATTCGCAGATGCCGGAGCCGTCGGCCGATGCGTCGCTGCTCGGCGGGCGCGACGCGCCGTTGTAGGATCGATTCGCACTCATGCGCCGCCCGCTCGCGTTAGTCATCGTCGCCAAATATCCCACCCCGGGGCGCGTGAAGACGCGACTACAGCCGCAATTGAGCGCAGCCCAATCGGCCGACGTTCAGCGGGCGTTTCTGTTGCATGTTGCCCAGCGGCTCACGGCCATCCATCGGCACCCGGTGATCGTGTGCCACGACCCGCCGGATGCCGCAGCATCCTTCACGACTCTGCTCGGCGGAGCAGTTGAACTCCTCGCCCAGTCGCCGGGAACACTCGGCGATCGTCTCGCCGCCGCGTCGATGGCGCTCTGCGCCGATTACCGCTCCGTGCTCTTCTTCGGCGTCGATAGCCCGGACGTGCCGCAGGCGAGCATCATGCAGGTCATCGATGCCGCAGCGGCCGGCGATGTGATCCTCGCCCCAACCGCCGACGGCGGCTTCTGGACGATGGGAGTGCCGACCGAAATTGATCTGCGCCCATTGCTGGCGGACATCGCCTGGTCCAGCGGGTCGGAGTTCACACAGACGACCGAACGACTGACCGCCGCCGGGTTCGCGGTCAAGATCGGCCCGGCGTGGAGCGACGTGGATCGCGCCGGCGATCTTGATGCTTTAATGAAGCGGCTCGCTGGTTCGGATTCGTTGGAGGACCGGGTGCTGTTTGAAAAACTGAAAGATGTGGCGGGATGCGAATCAAATCCGAATGACGAAACTCGAATGACGAATCAAATTCGAAGTTCGAATGACGAATGAAGGGGATACACCGCAGAGATCGTGGCTGAATTTCGTGGCATGGGCATCCTGGCCATGTTGGTGTTGAGTCTTGCAGCATCTGCTTTAGCCGGCCATCGTTGCGACACGGCTCCATGAACGGTTCGCTAGCGCAAACCCGGCTTGGTTGAATCGTTCACTGCCACCTCAAACCCTTGCCGATTCGTGCCACGCAGCCAAGTCCTTATAGGGCGATACCACACAGCCAGAGTTAGTAGGAAGAGGACAGAGAATATCTGCCAGAGTGGAACGGAGATGAACCAATCGTTGGATCGGGAAGGAGATCTTAAAGTCGGCAGGAGCGGATCCAAATCACCATAGATAATCTGTTGGCTAACACCCAAATTGACATGCACAGATACGCCGTCATTGCCTCGCAGCTTGAAGGGATGCCTCTGGTGCAACATCGAAAATCCCGGGGGCTGCATACGAAGGGGATCAAGCATCGGGCCCGTAATTTGAAACGGGAGGGAAGAAAACGTGAACGCACCCGCGCCGGTATTGGCAACCGCGACTGTTCCGTAGGAAAGCTGAAAAGAATGAACCGACTTCGTGTTGTCGTAAAAAACGCCTTCGATATAAAAATAACTCCATGCCCAGACGAATACGGTCATCACGCAGGCGATCAGCAGGAGATAGCGGAGGAATTGTTTCATCAAATCCGGGGTGTTGAGGCAGTATAGTCGCGGCAACCCACAGCGACACGGGGCTGCGAGTCGGATGGGACCATCGGGATCCTATTGGCGGGCTGAGGAGATGCATGGGCTGAGTTCGTCGAAGTCCGACTCGCCGACTCGACCGCTCGCCGATTGACGGCGGCGTGATTGTTGTTGCTTCCGTGCCCAACGATTAACATGGATGGGCATGATGGAGCGACGATGACCGAGAATAACCCCACCGCCACCCAATCCGCGCCTTCGGCTAACGAATCATTTTTGCCCAATTCCACCGTTCTGATCGTGGACGACAATCCGCAGAACGTGGAACTGCTGCAGGCGTTCCTGGAGTCATTGCCGATCCGCATCGTGACGGCGTTTGATGGCGTCGAGGCGCTTCAGAAAGTGCAGGAGCATAATCCGGATCTCATTCTGCTCGACATCATGATGCCCCGCATGAGCGGGTTCCAGGTCTGCCGCAAGCTCAAAGGGGACGACAAGACGCGCGACATTCAAATCCTGATGGTGACGGCGCTGAACGAGCTGGGCGATATCGAGCAGGCCGCCGAGTGCGGGACGGATGATTTTGTCTCCAAACCAGTCAACAAATTTGAGTTGCTCACCCGCGTAAAAAGTTTGCTCCGCGTGCGACATCTGAAGGGCGAACTGGAGCGGGCGTTAACGTATCTCAACGAAGTCGAGCACGAATCGACTGGTAGCGAATAAGATAATTGGCCACAGAGACACGGAGGCACAGAGAAATACAAGAATATATGAAACCGCAGATTACGCCGATTGCGCAGATTAAAATACGAACCTCTTAATCTGTGAAATCTGTGTAATCTGTGGATGCAAGTATGTTCTTGTCTCCGTGCCTCTGTGGCTAATTTCGTATTTCAGCGACACATCAATGATCGATTCCTCCGCAACGATTTCCGAATTCCTCCTAGCCGCGGCGGCTAAGCAGCCCACGCCCGGCGGCGGGGCGGTGACTGCGCTGGCGGGGGCGCTGGCGGCGAGTATGGGCGCGATGGTGCTTGCGTACTCGGTCGGGAAAAAGGATCTGGCGGCCCACTCACCGGCGAATCAGCAGGCGCTGCATGAGTTGTCGGCCGCCGGTGAAATGCTCCAGCGGCTGATGATCGAAGACCAGCAGGCGTTCGAGGCGCTGACCGACGGTAAGAAGCGCGGCTTGCCCGACGATGAGCTGAGCCGCCTGACGGAGATTTGCGCCCGTGTGCCGCAGACCATCGGGGCGACGGCGCTGGCGATACTGGAGGTTGCTAATCGGATCGTCTCGACCAGCAACAAGTGGCTGCTCAGCGATCTGGCGGTCTGCGGAGAACTCGCGGCTGCGACAGTGCGGTGTTCGCAGCACAGCGTGCTGGTGAATCTGCCGGAGATCCGCGACGAGCGACTCAGAGAATCGCTGCGTGCCGATGCCGATAAAATGGTGCGCCGAGCGGTCGAACAGATCAGCCGACTGATCCCCGCAATCCGCGTGATCCAGGACGGCAAATGAACAGCGACCCGCGCGATTACAAGATCGATATCTCATCGATTAACGCCGATGAGCCAAAGGCCGAGGCCCCCAACGCGCGGCCGTTCCTCTCCGTGCGGTTTGACTGCTGCCGGGTCTATCAGCGCGTCTACCGCAATCGTGACGGCACGCGCTACGAAGGGCGTTGCCCCAAGTGCATGCGGGCGGTGACGTTCGTCGTCGGAGACGGCGGGTCGAACGAGCGGTTCTTTGTGGTAGAATGAGAATCAGTGGAGAGTGATAAGTGAAGAGTGAAATTGTTCTTATCTCTCCACTCTTCACTCACCACTCTCCACTGTTTTTTGCAAGGAGGTTTCGTTGAGCACGGTTGCTCCATCAAAACAGGGTCCGCAATCGGGGTATGTGGTTTCCAGATCGCAAGGCGTCTGTGCCATCACTGGTGAGCCAATTGCGCCCGGCGACAAGCTGATGGCGATGGTGACCGAGACACCGCTGGGCCTGGAACGGCTTGATTTCAAGCTCGACGCCTGGCCGCGTGCGGATAAGTCGGCGGCGCTGGCGTATTGGCAGACGGTCATGCCCGCACCGGATCAGGTGAAGAGAAAACTATTCGTCGATGACGAAGTGCTCTGCCAGCTATTTGAACGATTGGCCGACACGACCGAAGAGAACAAGCTGCACTTTCGATTTGTGCTCGGCCTTATTCTGATGCGCAAGCGGCTGCTCGTTTACGAGACCAGCCAGACGACCGAAGGCGTGGAATCATGGACGATGCGCGTCAAGGGGAAGGAAGATCGCCTGGCGATGATCAATCCCAAGTTAAGCGAAGAACAGGTTAAAGCGGTCAGCGCGCAACTCGGCGAGATCATGAATGAGGAATTATAAACTGCTCGCGAACTTTCAATCCCGGTGGCACGGGCTTCCAGCCCTTGCGGTTTGTATCTGGAACACGGGCTTGAAGCCCGTGCGACTCAGCGCTGTACCCATACTTTTGGTGATGATGCTCGTCGCTGCCGGCGGCTGCGATCCGAACAAGCAGACCCGACAACCCTATTACGGACCGACGCTGCCGCTGGCGGAGGTTATCGCGCAGATTAACGAGCGAAATGTCCGGATCGATTCGCTCCGCTGCGCCGGAACATTCTCGGCCAACCTCATTGATCCCAAGACGCGCGAAAAGACATCGCTGGATGGCGATCTGACGCTCCTGTATCAGCCGCGGCGGAATCTGCGGATGGTGGGCAAGTTTCTGGCGAACACCGTCTTTGAGATCGGGAGCAACGCGGATCGCTACTGGCTGATCCTGCCACAGGGCGCAAACCCCGCGATGTACTGGGGCAATCATCGGCTCACCGATTCCCGCGTCGGCGGCCTGTTGCCTGTGCGGCCGGACTTGCTCGCAGAGGTGTTGGCAGTAGCGGCGGTGGATGGGGACTTATTGAAAGAGCCGTGTCCTGTTGTTCGATTTAATAATGATCAGGATTGCTACATGATTACGTGGCAGATCCTGCTGCCGGACCGCTGGGCGGTGCAGAAGGAAGTCTGGTACGATCGTGCGACGCTCCAGCCGCGCTCGGTGCTGTTGTTCGACGACAACGGTCGGATCGTACTGCGGGCGTATCTGCTCAAGCCTCAGCCGGTTGGCGGATTCGAGCCGGAGGCGAAGATCGCCAGCGAGTATCAGATGTATTTTCCCCAGAGCGGTTCCACGTTCGTGATGCGCCTCAATGATCTGGCGCGTTCGCAGAACGGCGTTCCGCGCGCCAATACCTTTAATTTCCCCGGCGACCGTGCGGGTGTACCGAAAGTGATTCAAGTCGATGAGTAAGATTTTTCTGGTCATCCTGTTTGTTCTGCTGACGTTTCAGGACAGCGTCCGTGCGCAGCTTTCCGGCGCCGGCGGTGAGGCAGTGCTGGCGGCCGGCAGTGGTGACGACTACTGGGTGACGATCGTTGGCACGACCGCGACTTCACCGCAGACAAAGAGCTTTGTCAGCAGCGTGCGCCGGCGAACCGATGCCGTGTTGGGGCGGTGGGAAGAGATCGCCCGACTTCAGGCGCGGGTTATCGATACCGCCGGGTTCCGTGGTGGCCTGGCGGTGCTCGTCGAAGGCGGCGACTGGAAGCTGCTCCAGCCCGGCGGTTCGGCAGTTGATGGCCACGCGCTTCCGCATCCGTATCGTCCGCTTCATTTTGCCAGCGATGCCGACACGCTTCTGGCGATCGCGGGGATCGCCCCGGTATCGACGACGACCACAACGGCGCCTGCGACATTGCCGTCCAAGCCCGCGCTTTATCGCTGGGACAGGAACGCGTGGTCCCGCGTGACCGACCTGCCTGATAGCGCCGACGCGGCCACTGCGTCGGTCATTGCATCCGGTGGGAGCACGTTCCTGGCGTATCGGTTGCGCGACGCGATTCAGGTGGATCGTCTGATCTCAGGTGCTTGGCAGGGCTTCTCATCCCTGCCGCTCGCGGCGGAGTTCAAGTTGGTTCCCAATGCGCCGATCCCGCTGCTCGCCACCGCCGACGAGAAAGGGCAGTGGGCCGTAACCGATCTGCTCGCCCGGACGCCGCCGCGGCAGTTGGCATCCCACAGGCCCAGTGATCTGGTGATGGTCGGGCCGACGTTGCGGCTGGTATACCCAGGGAAGAACACCACGCTGGAGCAGATCTCCTACAACGAATACGGGCGCGGGAACGTCTTCGGCCCCCATTCCATCGGACAAATCGCGATGCCGCAGCAACTGAGCCACGCGCCGCTTCAGCTCGTAGTCCTGCTGGTGCTCAGCACGCTGGCGCTGCTCACCTTCCGCAAGAAGCCCGTCGCGCTCCCGGAGCTGATGGCGAATTCCGGGCTCGAACTGGCGCCGATCCCGCGCCGCGTTTTCGCGGGGCTGCTCGATGCCGCGCCACTGCTTTCCGCGCTGGCGTACGCGATTCCGCGCTTTGAGGCGCTGTCCGGGGCGGTGACACCCGCCGATATCGGCGCACTTGCAAAGCCGCTGCTGGGCGGATTTGCGGTCTACGTCATCCACACCACGATCTGTGAAATGATCTGGGGTAAGACCATCGGCAAGTTTCTCTTCGGTCTTAGAATATCCAACTACGACGGATCGCCGGTGCCGCGCGAGCGGGCGTTTTTGCGAAATCTCCTGCGCGTCGTCGATGTAGGCATGTGCGTGCCATGGCTGATGCTCGCGATGACGCCCATGCAGCAGCGGCTCGGCGACATCGCGGCGCGCACGATCGTCGTCATTTATAAGAAACCCTGAGATTGATTATGGGGTTGTTGCCGGTTGCGTCGCTGGCCGGGTCGTCGGACTCATAACCGGAAACACGAAGACGCGTGGATAGGTTGCCAGCACCGGCGTCGTCCACGCGCGAAGCTCGCCATAACTCATATCCGCAGGCGGATAGACGAAGACTGTTTTGCTCCACTGCGATTGATTGTCATTGACCAGCCGCACAAGCTCGGCCGGTGACTTAACCTCATAGCGCTCCACCACGCGCTTCTGCTCGCCGGCTTCGCCGCGGTCCACTTGCCGCTCCAGTCGACCAGAGAGTTGCTCGCCCGTACGCTGAAGGAAGAACTCCCACGGCTCGCCAAGGCGGTTCTCGCGTGAGCGCCATTCTTCCTCGGGGAAAAATGACCGATGAAACAACTCACCCTCCGCCGGCGGCTCGAGTTTCACGCCGCGATCCTGTTCCACCGACATCAGTACCGCATAGAGCTTCCGCAATTGATCGATTTTCACCTCAGTATCGATCGTCACGCGCGTGAATAAGTTCGACTTTCCGTCCAGGCGCCCGGCCAGCGTGTCGAGCAGATGAACAAGATTACGAACCTCGGTCGGCGGCTTGCCGCGTTCTTCCAGTCGATAGCCCGCCGGCGTCGCGGTGACCATTACATCGACGTCGACCACTGCATCGGCAAGTGGAGCGGGAGCGAGCGAGATGCGAATCAGCTCGCCCAGCTTGGGTGCGTGCTCGGGGTTCGGCCGGCGCGAGCCGTAGATAGCGGATTGCGGCGCGCGCACAGGGATATCGAGCACGGCCGCCGGATCGTTATAATTCGATGCGATGGTCCTGGAATCGGCTTCGTCGGCGGCATAACGCTTTACGCCCGATGGATCGGTGCGCGTGTACGACCCGGCGAAAACCAGGCCTGTCCGCGCCAGCGGCTTGCTGGTCTGCGGATCGACGAGCATGTCCTCGGCGCGGATGTCCGCATCGCCGACGCCGAACGTCATCACCACGCGCGGCCCGCGCGGCCAATGGTGGTTGGTGTTGAAATTGACCGGCCGACCGGGGACCAATCCGATGAATTCCAGCGCCTTGTGAACGTCAGAGGGAACCGCTTCGGTCGCGCAAATAGCCTCGTAATCTTTCCCTGAGTTAAACGGTGTGACGAAAAACTCGATTGGGTCTGTGAGGCGCGCCCCGGTAGCGCATGCCTGGATCTCCACCCGCCTGCCTTTGCGATCGGCCATCACGTCACCGAAGAACCGCACATCAGGATTTCCGGCGAACTGCTTCCGTTGCTCGGCCACGCGCGATTTCATCGCCGCCCGCGCGGCATCGTACGGATGCTTGCTCTCTTCCTGCGCGAAGATTACCGAGGCAAGCAGTAATGGCGTAACAATACTCAACGGTCGCATCAGGCACTCTCCGGTTTTCGCGCGATGATAATGCGATATGGCGACGTCACCGGCTGCTCGGTCGTCTGAAGCTCGAAGCCGCGATCCAGCAGAATCGCCGAAAGTTCAGACTGGCTGAATACACGTGCGCCGGGTTGAATCAGCAGCATCGTTAGTTGAAAAAGCGCTGATAATCGCGGGTGCGTGCGATCGTCGTCCAACATCAGATCAACCACAAACAGCCGGCCGCCGGGCGCGAGGGAATCATAAAAGCGGCTGCTCAAAAGCTTGGCGGATTCGGGCGTCTCCTGATGCAATGCTCCGGCGAACAATATGGCATCAAACGGCTTAGGTAATGCCTCGCGTCGGTAATCGCCGGCGCAGAATTCAAGCCGCGGATAAGCGGCAGAGTTCGCACAGATTTCTCGGGTAACCCTTAGCACATCGGGCAGATCAAACAACGTCACATGCAGGGACCGATCGGATTCGGCAAAGTGCCGGCTCAAGGTTCCCGGTCCGCTGCCGACATCGAGGAGCGTCCGCTCACTGTTCAGATGAATCAACGGCGCGATCGCGGGCAAGAATGCGCGGGCCTTTGATTCCATGCCCATCACGAACCGCCGGGTTCGCGTTTCGTCAGTCGCAGCCGCCGTGGGGCTCGTACCCGCCGGTGCGACTAACGATTTGTTTCCCGCAATTGCACCTCCCAATGATCCCCATCGCTGGTACAGATCGGCGTTGTACCGCAGTGCATCGAGCATGCACGTCGGCGAAGATTTGCAGAGCAGCGGTTTAGATGTTGGGTCTAGCGAATAAAGCCCGGCGCGCTTGATCAGCAATTCGAGAGAGGCGAGAGCATCGAGCAACGCCGCTATCGTTTCCGGAGCAGCACCGCAATGTGCTGCGATCTGATCCGAGGTCATCGGCTCATCGAGGTGGTCAAACAAGCCAACCTGTACCGCCGCGATTAACGCGGCCGATTGCCAATAACCGGTGGCGAGGTCGGTGAGCTTGTCAGCGGACCAGTTCATCGCACCTCACGATATCACATCGAATCACCCGCGCGCATGAGAAAGCCGCATGACCGAGGCCTGCGGCTTTCTATGTCAGTCATCGCGTGACAGATCACGCACTTTAGTTGACGTTTGGTTCACCTGGCGGCATTTATCCCACCGACTGCGCCCATTTGATCAAAATATCCGCAATCTCCGGCCTCGAAAATTCCACAGGCGGGCGCTCGCCGGCCTTGAGGAGATCGCGCACTTTTGTGCCGCTCGGGGCCACTTTCTGCTCCGGGCCGTGCGGGCAGGTCTTGCTGCTGACCACCGCCTCGCAGGCGCGACACCATGCGGTGTGCTCGAATTTCAGGATTGTCACGCCGATTTCTTTGGGCAGATCAAATTGGTCGAAAATCTTCTGCGCGTCATACGTGCCGTAATACGTACCAACTCCCGCATGATCGCGGCCGACGATGAAATGGCTGATGCCGTAGTTTTTGCGGATCAGCGTGTGCAACACGGCCTCGCGTGGGCCGGCGTACCGCATCGCCAGCGGGAGTACGCTCAGCATCGTGCGGTCTTTGGCGTAGTAGCGATCGATCAGCGTCGTGTAACACGCCATCCGCGTGTCGGCGGGGATGTCGTCGCTCTTGGTTTCGCCGACCACCGGATGGATCAGCAATCCGTCCGTCATCTCCAGCGCTACCTTCGTCAGATATTCGTGCGAACGATGAATCGGATTGCGCGTCTGGAACGCAGCCACCGTGTTCCAGCCTTTGCTCGTGAAAGCATCGCGCGTCTGCGCCGGCGTCAGACGATATTCCGGAAACTCCGGCTCATTGTTCGGCGAAACAACATCCACATCGCCGGCAAGGCACCAGTTGCCTTGCTTGCTGGTTACCGCGACGCCAGGATGCTTCTCGTCCGGCGTGCCGTACACCTTGGCTTCGAGCGCCTTATCGTGCGGGTACTTTTCTTTGACGATCATCGTCGCCAGCAGCCGGCCGCGGCTGTCGTTAAGCGCGATCTTGTCGCCGACATTAATATTCGCCGTGACGCCGTCTTCGGGTGACAAAATCACCGGGATCGGCCACACCGTTCCGTCCGCCAGACGCATCTCATTGCAGACGCGCTCAAAATCAGCGCGTCCCATGAAGCCCGTCAACGGACTAAACCCGCCCACGGCCAGTAGTTCAAGGTCGCCTTGCTCGCGCAGCGACAGCGCAACCTGCTTCAACGACTTGGCGGAATCCCTCGCCGAGGCGGCGGCTTTTTCGTCCAGAATCCGGTTCACGAGTTTTCCGCCATGCGGCGCGATCAACGACATAATCAGCAATCTCCTTTTGAGGGGTCGGACGATAGCGGACATGCCGCACGTCGGCAAGCAACATCTACAATCCCCGACCGATTAAGCGCACGCGCAACCCAACACATGTCGCATTCGTCGCATTTTCCAAACGTAACCCAAGCGCCGGCCATGACATATCGATGCAACAAAGCGATGCGCGGTGCGCTGTTTGTTGCACGACGACGCACGAAGGCGTCAGGTTACGCATTATCCAAAATTATCAATGAGCTTCCCGCTTCCGTCGCCAGCACGATGGAGCGGGGTCGAACGACGATGTCCTTCCGTATACACCCGCCGCGCTGCGCCGGCGCGCGCACAAAATGAGTCGGATCGCGCGTAAGTTACTTGCCCGCAAATCGTAATAAATTTCGCGACCTTGGCCGAAATACGCGCGCGGATGCCATCAGGAATATCCCGATATTTTTATTGACCCATGCTTTTCTGAGCGCTAAACTTTCCCCAGATTCGTGGCCGAGGAGAGGGAGCACAAGGGGTGCAATCGTTCTCGCCATTCCCCGTTTTTTGGTCTTTCAATGAAAAATGCCGCATCTGTCCTGGCTCGCGCCGTGCGCCCGCTCGTCGAATCGCTGGAATCACGACAATTGCTCAGCGCTTCGCTGGATTCGAGTTCCCGTCTGTTGACTGTCACGGGGACGAGCGATGCCGACACGATTTCGGTGCTGCGCGTGGGCACGGATTACAAGGTCGTCGTCAGTGATCTCGCTGACAGTATCGTCAGCCTGTTTCCCAGCACCGATGTCGATTCCATCGAGATCAACGCGCTGGGCGGTGATGACAAAGTCACGATCAGCAGTGCGATCGTGGATGATACAACCGTCAATGCGGGCGACGGTACCGGCGACACGCTGTCGATCGTTGGAACAACCAGCGCCGACTCGGTCGTCGTTGGGTCGGTCGATGGCAGCGGCGCGTTGGTGGATGCCGGTGAGATCGCGCTGACCGAATCGGGCATCACCGCGTCAATCTCGGGCATTGAGGCGTACCGGTTCGATGGCCGGGTGAGCGGCGCGGTGCTGGATACGTTGCACGTCAATTCCCCGGTGAAAGTGGTGCTCGCCGGATCGCAGGCTTTTCAGTCGTTGAAGTTTACCGGCAGCGCCGCTGGCGAGATCGCGGTCGGACCGGCGAGTCTGGTCAGCACCAAGTCGTTCGCGCTTGGGAACCTGAGCAAGTTCAACGTCAATAGCAATGTTTTCCTATGGGACTACACCGCCACGCCGACGAACTCTCCGTATTTATCGGTGGTGGATGCGATGAGCAACGGCATCACCACGCTTGCCGGCAGCGACGTGAGCGGTCAGCCGCCGTCGGAACTGGTGACGGCCGTGAATGGCACGTCGCTCAGCGTCGTCGATAACGGGCGCATCAACGGTTTGATCACCGAACTCGGCACGTTCACGAACATTCCCGCCAAATCCGTTATTGTGAGTTTTGCGTGGCTTGGTGACGCCAATCTCAACGGCGTGGTAAATGGTTCCGACTACGCGCTGGTCGACACCGGGTTCAGCGGAACGGATGATGACTGGTTTCGTGGTGACTTTGACCTAGACCTTGAAGTCACCGGCAGTGACTACGCGCTGGCGGATACAGGCTTCTCGGCACAGGTGGTCGGCGGAATCGGCATCTACAACGCGACTCCCACGAGCATCTATGTGCAGCCGCTGTGGGAAGGCGCGGCGCGCGTGTCGTGGCGCGGATTGGCGTCGAAATACATGGTTTTCGCGAGCATTGATGGCGGGGATTACGAGCAAGTGGCCGAGGTGAGCGGCGCGGTGAACGGTACGGCGCACTACGACTTCCGCAGCCCCATCGCCGGGCAGGTGCGCTTCCAGGTCGCGGCGATATACGTGAGCGGAACAACGACGCAGCAGAAGGTCAGCGCATCACGCACGCGAGCGGCGTTGCACCCGGTGACGAAGCTCGAATGGGCTGAGCAGATTGCTAAGGACGACGGTTCGGATCACACGGGTTATCCATATCCTCCTCCTCCCGCCGCGGGTGAGCCGGATGCGCCGTCGGGGTTGACAGCCATGACTTACGGCAGCGTGGGTGTCACGCTCAACTGGACCGATGCTTCGGACAACGAAGGTAATTTCATCATCCTGCGCAGTGGCGATGGCGTGACGTTCCAGGAGATCTCGACCCGGCCGGCGAACACGACGACGCACGTCGATCAGTACCAGATCGTCCCCGGCAAACGGTATTACTACCGCGTGATCGCGCGAAACGCCGTTGGCGATTCTTTCGTGTCCAACACCGCCAATGCGCAGGTGAAGCTGCGTCCGCCGACGGTGTTGACGCCGGCGGTGATGAACTGGTCGCGCGTCGATCTGGCGTGGACGGATACCGTCAACACAATGCACACGGGGTATGAAGTCGAGGCGTGGAATGACGACGGCTATTCGGCGATCTTCCAGACCGGGACCGATGCGCGAAGCTACTCGGTGACGGGCCTGTCGGCGCAGACGGAATACTACTTCCGTGTGAAGTCGATCGGCGAGAGCCCGTCGTCATGGCGCAACAGCACGCCGACGACCGTGACCACACCGGCGCCGCGGGTGTTCGCGCCGGCGAACTTCACCGCGACCGAGGTGTCGGCGACGGAAGTTTTATTGGAGTGGACACCCGGGTCGGTGGGCGCCGGTTCGGAAGAGCAGATCGTGAGCTACTCGATCTGGGTCAGCCTCAACGGCGGCGAGTACACGCTGCACGACACCGTGCCGAGCAGCAAGTTTTCGTACCGGTTCTTCGCATCGCTGACCGGCTCATACCGGTTCCAGATCGTCGCCAACGGTATCGGCGAATCATCGCCATCGAGCAATGCCACAGGCCCGGGCACGCCCACCCCGCCCGGCCCGGTCGTGATCGACGTGGATGCCTCGTTCGTGCCGACGCCGACGGGATTGGCGTCCGGGAGCGCCTACACCGACGGCGTGGAACTCACCTGGACCGGCTCGGCAGACGTAGATGGGTACCTGATCGAGTGGTCCAACGGCAGCGAATGGTTCACCATCGACGAGGCCGGGGGCACGAGCTACACGGATGAGTATCCGGTCATCGGCGTGCAGAGTTATCAGATTGTCGCGTACCGCGGCGAGACGATCCTGCATTATTCGTCTCCTTCATCGCCGTTGTCCGTGCATCCGATCGCACCGCCGGTGGCAGCGAATGACACGAATGCGGGTCCGAATGACCGCGGCACCTTGACACCCTTTGTAACCAAACATGACACGCCGGTCATCATCAATCTGTTCGGCAACGACGTCGATTTCGAGGATCAGCAGTTCTGGATCGATCAACTGGATCAGCCGGAGAACGGCGAACTGCATTGGAATAATGTCGGGAACCTTATCTATACCCCGAATGAAGGCTTCGTCGGCACTGATACATTTACGTATACGATTCAGGACGCCCAGATCGATAGCGCCTCAGCGACAGCGGCGATCGACGTCACCAACGCGGAGCCGGTCGCGGCAAACGTTTCATACGACACTGCCACGCCGAAGGGACTCGATAGTATTCAACTGGCAGCCACCGACGCCGATGGGGATGAATTCACTTACACGATCGAGCGCTACCCCAAGCACGGTGACCTTATTCTTGATGAACAGACCGGCACCTACGACTATGTCGCGGACGGCGATGAGTTTCAGGGCTTCGATTCCTTCTCATATACCGCTGATGATGGTGTGGGCAGTGGTGAGCCGACGCCCGCGATTGTGACTATCACTTCGCTGACGCAGATGACCGACGGAAGTTTCTTCGACCCTTTGGGACCCAGCTTTCTGGTGGATAACTCAGCCGACTTCAGCGGTTTTGACTGGCAGATCGTTGACGCGAACATTCCGTCCGGCTCGACGCTAAAACGATTCTGGTTTGATGAAAACAATGTGAGGCAAGAAGCCGCGTTGCAAACAGGTCAGTGGTATCCTGCTGGAAGCGGCGCAACGCTTGATCCGGCAAGTGATGGTAAGTACACGATAAAATATCGTTCGCCGGAAGGGTGGGAGACTAAGCCGATCCAGACCAGCAATCGGATGGGGACCAGCGAGTTTGAGAACGATTGGTCGTTTCCACAGGAAGCTTATTATCGTCTTCCGGTAGGGGTGGTGAGTTCCAACGTGAATACGCGTCCCGGCAATTGGCCAGCCGGACCGTACACGGTGGAACTGATCAGCGATGCCAATCACGGACACATCGAGTTCACAGACGTGAGCGCCTCGCACAAAACCTTTACTTACACACCGAACGCAGTCGAGGAAGGTGAAGAACCCTACATCGGATGGGACTTTTTCCAGGTCAAATTTACAATTCCCGGTTATGCGCCGATTGAACAATGGACACAGCTAGTCATCGGTAATCTTACGGCCGCGCCGACGTACGAGTTTGAAGTCGATACCTTGTCCGGCGGCGAGGAGCCGATCGGCGGAGATTTCGGAGATTTTGATGGCTCGCTCAATGAGCTCTACTCCCGTCTGACCCAGGTGCAGGCGCGTCACGACGCCGTGATACGCGGTTTTGCGGCCTTGGGGCAGGCCTGGAAAGACCTCCACACAAATGCGGATTCTGATATCGACGCGACTATGGATTTAGCGGACGACGCCATCGGCGCGTTCGATCAACTCGATGCATTGTACCAGTCCTATCTGCAAGGCCAGCAGGAGCTGGTCGGCAACGCCGCGACGTATCAGAGCACGATCCAGGCGTACGTTGACAATGTCTGGGATTCAGCACTGTACACGATGGTGCTGT
>JACMML010000081.1 GCA_014379105.1 Phycisphaerae bacterium | reverse complement strand
CGGATCATGTCGTCGCTGAGGTGCCGTTCTTTCGGATCGTCCCCGACGATCGCGCGGCAATTACTATGCGAAGCGATGACCGGGCCGGCGACGATGTCCATCAGGTTCCAGAATGATTCCTCCGCCAGGTGAGAGGCGTCATGGACGAAACCGATTTGATCCATCTCCTTCACCAGCTCTTGCCCGATTGCGGTAAGCGGACCGGGCGCGCCGCTCCCGCCGCTGTAGCGCGTTCGCTGCCACGCGAGACCGATGATCCGCACGCCTTGCCGCCAGAAGAGCGCCAGGTCGGCAGGGTCGCGGACGCAATCGGCGCCTTCGATCAGGATCGTCGCATCGAGCCCGTCGGCGGCGGGCAGAATTTGCTGGTAGATCGCCAACTGGGTATTGGCCTCGTCGAACGCCTCCTGTGCGGTCGTATAGCCGGGGGCGCCAGCGATTGACGGGAGACAAAAGATCGTCGCGCAGATTCGCCGGACATTTCCACGGTGCAGGTCGGGTAGGCCTACGGTCGCGATTTCATTGTCCACGACGGGCTGTGCGCTGGCCGGCTGGGTGATGTCGCGTCCGCGGCGGACGTTCATCGAGAGATCGAGATGGCCGTCGAAGATTGGGTTGGTTTCTGTCATATGGGGTCGGCGAGTGCGATCAAGTGTCGGACAACGCTGCGGCCGAGCGCGACGAGGTTATATCCGCCTTCCAGCACGCTCACCAACCGGCCGCCGGTGTGGATTTCCGCCGCTTGGACAAGTCTCCGGGTGATTTGCTCGAAACCGTCATCCGAAACCTGCATGTGCGCCAACGGGTCGTCGGCGTGCGCGTCAAAGCCTGCGGAAACGAGCAGAATATCCGGCTTATATTTGTCGATCGCCGGCAGCACTTTGGCGTCAATGGCGGCGAGATATTCCGTGTCCCCGCCGCCGGGGTTGAGCGGGATATTGAGCGTCGTCCCGCGGCCGGGTCCGTCGCCAACTTCCCACGCCTGCCCGGAGCCGGGATACAGCGTGCTGGGGTGCTCGTGCAGGCTGACGAACAAGACGCTCGGATCATCCTCAAAGCACGCCTGCGTGCCGTTGCCGTGATGCACATCAAAATCGACAATCGCGATTCGCTCCATTCCGTAGGCGCGCTGAAGATGGCGGGCGACGATCGCGATATTGCTGAAAAAGCAAAACCCCATCGACCGATCCGGCTCGGCATGATGCCCCGGCGGCCGGGCGGCGGCGAAGGCACGCCGACAGTCACCGCGGGCGACCGCATCGGCGGCAGTGATGGCGCAGCCGAGGGAGAGCAGCGCGATTTCAAAGCTCGCGGCACACGTCGGAGTGTCGCCCATGTCCAAAACAGCGCCGAACTCGCACGAATGCTTCACATTATCGATCAATCGCTGCGGATGAATGAGCCGTGCATCCGATTCGGTCGCGGACTTCGGCGCGATCTCGGCGAGGCGGAGCAGTTGCGAGGCTATGCCCAGATCAATCTCAAATTCTGGAAATGGGTCAGGCGATTCGATCAGCCGCGCGTCACGAACGGCTCGATGAATCGCCCGCAACCGGTCCGGGCGTTCCGGATGGTGCGGGCCGGTGTCGTGTTCGACGCAGCGGGGCGAGGAGACGAATCCGACCATAGGACTGATTCTACGGCGTCGGCGCGACAACTGAAACGTGTGTCCCAGACGGGATCGGCAGCTGGGGATTCGCAAACATGATTCCCCGCATCGCCAGCCAATAGACGCGGAAGAGGTACACGGCCGTCACCACCACGCACCCGCTCAGCACATAGAGATATTCAGCCATGAATCGGCCGTTGTCGCGGGTGAGCCCGAGCATGATTGCGTACCCGGTGACCGTCAGCATCGGCAACACCGAGGCGACCGGAATATGGATCGAGACGTATTGAATCGCCCGCCGAACGTGGCGTCGATCAAGTCGATAGCCCCAATATTTGCCTTCCATCGCGCTGAGGTATGCAACCAGCTCAAGCGTGACCCACCAGACCGCGAATATGGCAACCGGCATAACGAGCAACAGCAGCAGCCACGACGGCAGCCATTCCACCGGCGGGGCGATCAGTGCGGTCATCGCGTAATGCACCAAAATGGTCTTGGTATTCAAATAGGTCGCCAGCGCCAGGGCAAACAACATGAACTTGCGCGACCGCCGGTCCGCTTCACGAACTGCCAGCGTCACAAAGAATCGGCGCGGGTGCAGCAGAACGGGGATCGCGGTTCTTTGAAATCGGGCGACGCCGCTGGCGATCGTGTCATCTTCCCAAGCCGGCAGGCGACGCGGCGACTGCGTGGTGCTGCGGGCGACCGGGCTGCCGCATTCGGGGCAATTGCCGGTATCGGGCAATCCGTTTAGGAGGTAACCGCACTCTTCGCAAAGTATATCCGTCGATTCTGGAGCAGGATCGCGTGACATCCGATGATCATATCTACGATGGCGCGCGACGTGTCGGATCAGACAATTTCTCAAATCGCCCGGTCTGGAACCGGCGCGGCCGCACGGTTGGACGTGGCGGTGGTGGCGTGCGTCGTTATCGGTCTGGGGATCCGTCTCGCGGCGGCTTCGGGCGGGCCGTGGCTGGACGAAATCTGGTCGTGGGAAATCGCCCGCAGCGGCGACGTGCTGGTCGCTCACGACAACAACCATCTGCTGAACACGCTGTGGCTATGGCTGATGCGCGACATCACCTCCACCCTCGCCTGGCGGCTGCCCGCGGCCGTGTGCGGGGCGGCATCGGTGTGGGTCGCGGCGGTCATCCTTCGTCGGCTCGGGCGCGAGCACGCGCTGGTGGGGGCGTTGCTGGTGGCGGTGGCTCATCCACTGGTGGTTTACCAGTCCGAAGCTCGGGGGTATTCATCAATGCTCCTCTGCCTGCTGATCGCGATTGAGCTTCAGCTTCGGATGTTGCACGCCACGGGCAGCCGTCGCGTATTGCGGATGGCGATGATGCTCACCGCGACGGCCGGGGTGCTGTCGCATCTGTCGTTTAGCGCGGTCTATGTGCTGATCGCAATGGCAGCGATGCTGATGCACCGATTCTCACGGCAGGCGATTCTCGATCATGCCGGTGGGCTGGTGATGACGGGCATCTGGTGGCTTTCCTTCGGACGCCGCATGAGCATCGGCGGCGGACCGGAACTGAGCGTGATCGACGTCCTCTCCCACGCCGCCGCAGACGTGATTGGTTACGGCGCTGCCTGGGGAACCGCTCCGATCTGGATCGTGGCCGGAGCGGTCGCAGTCAGCGCTGTCATGCTATTCCAGCGGAACCGTGCCTTGGCGATTCTGCTCATCGCAATCGTCATCGCGTATCCGCTTATCGTTTTGCTCGCACGGGACCGGCTCGTGTATGTCCGATACTTCCTGCCGGCGATCGTCTGCGGGCTATTGCTTCTGTCGGCCGCGATCGGCGAACTGATCTCGCGACGACCGACGTGCCTTGCCGGCGTGGTCTTGCTACTAGTCATGGCGAAATGCCATGCCGTCCGCGATATCCCGCTGCTCGCGCACGGCCGCGACCGACATGCGCTGGCGATCGCGGAGATCATGCGATCGTCTCCCGAGCGTCCGACCGTCGGCAGCGACGCCGATTTTCAGCTTCGCACCATCCTTGATTACTACGCGCATTTGAACGGCTCGGCCAGCGTGCCCAAAGCAGCGTTTGTCGATGATGCGCCACAATGGCTTGTGGTTATGCATCACCCGTCTCCTCAATTGCTCGTGTCCGGGGGTTATGCCTATGAACTGGATACCAGCTACAAAGCCCACGCACTTTCGGGGATTCCGTGGCAGATCTATCGGCGGGGCTTGGAATTGGGCCGAAAGTCGGACTCGGCGCAGACGCTGGCGGAATGATATACTGCTTAAATGGGAATCGGACGCGCCGACATGATATGCGCTAATTTGATTCGCGTCGGTCTGATAGTCTCCACGGTCGGCGTGGCCGCGTGCGAACGATCCCCGGCGCCGCCGGCGGCGCCGATTCCAAAGCCGACCGCGGCGATAGCGGCGTCGCTTCCCGCCACTCAGCCGGTCGCCCGTCCGAACGCCATTTTCGTCGTCAGCCAATCGGGCGTAGCCGATCAACCCGTTCAGTTTCCGCCGGCCAAGCTCGTGATCTCCTTTTCCGAGGACAGCGCGCGGGCGACGCTCTTCAGCGATGATCCCCCAGAGGCCGTGAAGGACGGGTACACCGGGCACAGCTTTTATTTTGATATCACCCTCGACGCCGCGAGCATCGCCGACCTGCCGGGCAAGAGCTTTGTCATCCGCAAAAGTCAGAGCGAGCGCATTGACGACAACACCGGGCTCTATCTACAAGGCGGCAAGCAGATCCTGCAGCCGCTGGATGCGGTGATTCGAATTGACGGCGAGCCGGAGAATTTCGTCGTGGCGGTCGCCGGTTCGTTTCAGGTTTTTGAGAATAGTGTCGTGGATCAATTGCCGCAGACGGTGACGGTGCGGGCGCTGGTGGTGCCCGAGATTGTGGTTAAGAAATAGATTGCGCGGCGTCGCGGAGGAAAAGCGCCGAGGCCAAGCCCCTGTCCCTAATCCCAAGTCGACACACGGATACGCGGTGCGATTTGCGCGTCTCGGTGAGCCCCCTCACCCTAGCCCTCTCCCGGGGGGAGAGGGGATAATTTTCCCTTCGCCAGACTTCGTACCACGTCGCGATTGCATCACGTTGCTGACAACTGCGGCTGGGGGGCGATGTCCGCCGGCGAAGGTTTTGTCGCGACCTTGGTGCTTCCCTTGCCATACGTGCGGGGTCGCGGCGTGACCAGGCTCGTATCGACCGGGGCGTAACCGATCTCCACGATTCCTGCGGCCGCGTTCCAGGTAGCGATGGTCGTTTTCAAAAATGCGGCGTCGTCTCGGTCTTTGAAATCGGGCTTGTAGTGTGCGCCGCGACTCTCGTTCCGCGCCAGCGCCGCGCGGAGAATCGCTTCGGCGTTGATCAACATGTCACCGAGCGCGCGGGTGAAGGAGAGGTTCTGGTTGGTGTACATGCCGGTGTCGCTGAGCTTCACGCGGGCGTAGCGATCTTTCCACGTCTGCAGTTGCTGCAACGTCAGTTCCAGCTTGTCGTTATACCGGACCACCGTGCAGTAATCGGTCATCCATTTGCCCATTTCCTGCCAGATGACGTACGGGTTTTCCGTGCCGATGTTGCCGATGAGTTTGTCCTGTTTGGCTAGCTCAGTTGCGACGGCGGCGTCGTAAACGCCCACCGGTATTTCGTCGGCGGCGACGGGGGCTACGTTGGCGATGTAGTTGCGAATCCCCAGCCCGCCGAACAGGCCTTCGAAGATGCAGCTCAGCAGGGAGTTGGCCCCGAGGCGGTTCGCGCCGTGGAACGCGAAGCTGCATTCGCCCATCGCGTAAAGGCCGGGGATATTGGTCATGAAATTCTTGTGATGTCCCGGTTCGAGTCCGCCGGGCGACGATTTTTTGGCTTCGTAGCCGGTCCACAATCCACCCATCGCGTAGTGAACTGCGGGGAAGATCTTCATCGGCTCGTGCAGCGGATCGGCGCCGACGAACTTTTCGTAGATCTCCAGAATTCCTTCCAGCTTCGCAAGCACTTTCTCGCGGCCGATCTCTTTAACCTTGTCGCGCAGGTCAAGATAGACCATGTTGCCGCCGCCGACGCCGTAGCCTTCTAGGCACATCTGGAAAATCTCGCGCGTCGCGATGTCGCGCGGCACGATGTTGCCGTACGCGGGATACATTCGCTCGAGGAAATAGTCGCGCTCGTCCTCCGGGATGCTGTTAGGCGGGCGGGTGTCCTGCTTTTTCTTCGGCACCCACACGCGGCCGCCTTCACCGCGGGCGGATTCGCTGATCAGACGGCACTTGTCTTCGCCGGGGATGGCGGTGGGGTGGACTTGGACCATTTCCGGATTACCAAGCTTCGCGCCCGCCTGGAAACACCGGCTAACCGCGCCGCCGGTGCAGATCACCGACAGCGTCGATTTTCCGAAGATCAACCCGTTGCCGCCGGTCGCGATGACGACAGCGTCGCCGCGGAATGCCTTGATCTGCATCGTGCGCATATCCTGGGCGACGATGCCGACGCAGACGCCGTCATGGAGGATCGGCGCGAGGAATTCCCAGAATTCAAATTTGTTGATCTTTCCCTCGGCCTCGCGGCGGCGCGTCTGTTCGTCAAGCGCGTAGAGTAACTGCTGGCCGGTCGTCGCGCCCGCGAAGAACGTACGCTTGAAGAGCGAGCCGCCGAACAGGCGCAGATCGCGCTGGCCTTCAGGCGTGCGGTTGAAGGGCACGCCCATGCGGTCGAGCAGATCGATGATGCGCGGCGCCCAGTTGCACATTTCCAGCACCGGCGGCTGATCCGCGAGAAAATCGCCGCCAAGGACGGTCTCGTCAAAGTGGACCCACTCGCTGAATCCCTGCTGGCGGGCGATGTCGTTGGAAGCATTGATGCCGCCTTGCGCGCACACGCTGTGTGATCGCTTGACCGGAACCATGGAGAACAGATCGACCTCCACGTTCAACTCCGCCAGCTTGATCGCGCAAGACAACCCGGCCAGCCCGCCACCAACGATGATCACCCGTTTTTTTGCCGACATGCTCTAAGTCCTTCATCTTCCAAGGCGCTGACGCTTTGTTTTCACGAAATTCAAATGATGCAGCAGGTGCTCGTGGTATTTTTTCACCTGCGTCCCCAGCGTCACCCGGCCGACTTCGTTGTGGATCCCCGATCGCTCAAACGCGTCATCCGACAGCGCCCGCAGCACGCCGGAGAAGAGCTTGCGGGAGAGATCGAAAATGATGATCGCCTCTTCGGCATCTTGCAGGTCCGGGCGCAGGGTCTGGACGAACTTCGTTTCGTTGTAGCCGAGCAGCAGCGGATTGTCCTCGGCGGCGATGCGCTTCATGCGGTCGATGCCGATCAGATCGCTGTCCATCAGGTGGATCACTATCTCCTGGATCGACCACGTTCCGGGCACCGGGTACGCGAGCAGGTCCGCGGGGCTCAATCCGGCGACCGATTCGCGCAGCAGCGTGCCGCCGGTGGCGTAGTCGTCGATGAGCTTGCGATCAAACATCATTGTGCCCCGGCGACGGCCGCGAACGCGGCTTTTTTGTGGATGAATGTCGCGACCAGCGCCGTGAATCCGCACGCAGTGGTGAACAGAAACAGCCCGAGGCACACCCAGCCCCAGCGATTCTGCGCCTCCTTGCTCACCGTCAGCCCCCACGCGATCGCCGC
Source organism: Phycisphaerae bacterium (assembly GCA_014379105.1). Taxonomy (GTDB): domain Bacteria; phylum Planctomycetota; class Phycisphaerae; order Tepidisphaerales; family Tepidisphaeraceae; genus JACMML01. Next base: position 925 of record JACMML010000081.1, on the reverse strand, counting down.
GGTCCAGAACCCGTTGGCGAGATGGAACGTCCCGGCGATCACGCCCAGCGGATAGACGATCAGATACAGAAACGGATTGGCCTGCACATGCCGAACCGTGCTGTCAAACGCGCGGTCTTTATCAAAAGTCAGCCACTCACCAAACCAGCCATACATCCCGCCGACGTGGAAGAAAATGAACGCCAGCAACGCGACGGCCGAGACCCGCTGCAGCAGGTAGAACCAGTTCTTGATATGCGGATAGCTTCCGACATTCGGCCGACCGTTTGTCATGATGTAGATGCCGAACAGCGCGTGCACCACGATCGGCGCGAAGATGAGCGACATCTCGATCATCAACAGGAACGGCAGGTCGTGAATCTTATTGACCTGCGCCTGAAACACGTCGGGGTTGCGGCCTTGTATTAAGGTCGCGTTGACCAGCAGGTGAACGCAGAGATAAAGCCCGAAAAGAATTCCGGTGAGCGATTGCAGGCGACGTAAAAGGAAATAGCCGGGATGAGACGACGCGGTTGCTACGGGTAATGCGACAGCCGATGACAAGATCGACTCCTTTCAATTCAGAACCACCAAGTATAGGCCCAGCGGTGCAGACTGCAAAAAGAGGGGATGGATGTCCGGCGAGTACACCCGACCTGTAGCACCGGCGCTTGTAGCGGCGTCCGTCCCGGACGCTTGTTTGCCGGACGCCTTAGCGACACACCCGGCATGCCGCCGAGAAAGCGGCCGCGACAGGATGTAACGGTCCGCAACCTCACGCCGCCCCGCCCGGTCGAGATGCTTCAATGGGGCCGCGCTACTTACAGCGCGGAAGCCAGCCGGAGATCGCTCCAATGGCCGGTTCGAAATACGCGCTTCAATGGGGCCGCGCTACTTACAGCGCGGAAGCCAAGCAGTGCCTCTATTCTGAAGTGCCAGTGTTCGT
>JACMML010000080.1 GCA_014379105.1 Phycisphaerae bacterium | reverse complement strand
GCCGGTGCGCCTCGCGCCACCACGGCGCCAAGCGTGCCCAACGCATACGAGGCCAACTCAGGCTCACTCGATCTGCGCGCCCGCGCGTATCTCGATGTGAACTGCGCGCATTGTCATAATCCGCGGGGGCCGGCGCATACGTCGGGGCTCGATCTGCGCTGGTCACAGCATGAGCCAATCGCTTGGGGCGTTGGCAAACGGCCCGTAGCTGCAGGGCGCGGTTCTGCGGGCTTTGAGTTTGCGATCGATCCGGGCCATCCGGAACGTTCGATCCTGCTCTATCGGATGAACTCGACTGATCCGGGCGTGATGATGCCCGAGACCGGGCGCCAACTCGTAGACGAACGCGGCGTAGCACTGATCGAAGAGTGGATTGCGCGCATGAATGCGGACGGAAGCTCGCCGCAGTGAGCGTGCACGACGATCTGCTCGCCGAAATCGTGGAGCTAGTGAAGAGCCACACGGGCGTATCGACGGTCACCGCGAACACGCGACTCTATAGCGACCTCGGCATGACGGGGGATGACGCCGACGCGTTCATGAAAGCGTTCGCGGTGAAGTATGGTCCCGATCTGGGTGGCCTCAACTGGCAACGTTACTTCGACCATGAGCCGGGCACCTCGGACATGCTGGAGCCGGCATTGGTGCTTGCGGCGTCTATGCTCCGCCCATCATTCGCAGTGCGTTGGCACGCGGCTCGCAACGCTAAGCGCGACATCACGGTCGCGCACCTGGCCGACGTTGCACGCGCAAAGGTATGGCGCGATCCCGACGAAAGCTTCCGCCGCGATCCCAAATCGCAGCCGCTCACGCTCATCTTCTCTGTGATCAGCCTCGTCACGATGGCGTTTTTCGTACTGCTCGGCGGCGTCGTGATCTATGCCTTCTTGGCCGGCGAACTCGGCAACCAGACACCGTTGGTGCTTGTTGGCATCGTCGCGATGGGCCTATTGCCGATCTACTTCGCAGTGGTCAGCTGGCGCCAAATCCAGACTAAGCTCGATCTGGCGCCGCGCGATTAGTGCAGCCAGCTTCCGTTGATCATGCCGACACCGATCGCCGCGTGCACCGCGAGCATCATCAGCACGACTGACGCAATCACAAAGATGAAGAAGCGCAGCGGGATGAAGTTGCCGAGCGATTGCACCAATGAGTGGACGATGCGGATCGCGACATAGAGCCAAGCGAGGCCGATATTGATCGGATGATCGCCTTGGCCGAGAAACTGGAGCGAGAAGCAGAGCGCGTAGAAGAGCGTCGGCTGCTCCATCAGGTGATTGTAGTTGTTGGCGACGTTGGCGCTTGGCAGCGCCTCCATCTGCGCTTTCGTGGCTTCGCCCGGCTTTACCTTCGCTGCCGACATTGCCGGGATGCGCGAGGCGTAGAGCCAGATCAGCATCACCAGCGACCAGATCACCAGCGCAACGACCGGCGCGATCATTCCGTGTTCGTACATGATTTCCTCCCCGTAAGCGGATCATCCGCCCGGTTCCCGCGCCCGGCAACCCTCCCGTGACGAGAGCGCACTTGGCGCGCGCAGGCCCCGCCCCTAGGTTCGCGCCGGATTTTATGAGGGACCGATGGGCCAGGACGACGAAACACCGAGACACCGCACCAACTTCCTGGAGGCGGCGATCGAGTGGATGATTTACACGAGCCGTTGGCTGATGGCGCCTGTGTATCTGGGGCTCATCGTGGCGCTCGGCATTCTCATCATCACGTTCTTCCGTGAACTCTATCTGCAAGTGCCGCAGGTGCTGACGATGGATGAGACCGACATCATCCTCTTGGTGCTGACGCTGGTCGATCTCTCACTGGCCGGCAATCTGGTGCTGATCATTCTGTTTTCCGGCTACGAGAACTTCGTCTCGAAGATGGAGATGGCGCATAAGGATCGCGACCGCCCGGAATGGATGGGCACAATCGATTTCAGCGGCTTGAAGATCAAATTGATCGCTTCGATCGTCGCAATCAGCGGCATTCATTTGCTGAAGATATTCATGAATCTCGCCAACTACACCGAGACACAATTGATGTGGTACACGATCATCCACGTCGTCTTCATCTTCTCCGGCGTCTGCATCGCGGGCATGGATTGGCTAGAAGAAAAAGCGCACGAAACGCACGCCCGCTACTCCAACAAGCGTTAGAGCGCGGCAAGCGCTCCGCGCGGGCGTTCACGGAGGAAGCGACGTGGAGTTTTCGTACACGACGAGCGCCAAGGATTATTTGGCGTTACTTCAGCACCACCTTGAACGGTCTGTCATTGGCAAACACTTCGTTCAGTTCGCTTGGATCGCCATCGCATCGCTTGCTTGGCTGAGTGTGCTGCTGCCGTTTTTGAAGTTCGGCGTGATCGATTTGGGCTTCATCATCCGAGCCGCATTCGCGGCGTTTATCACATTGGGATTTCCGTTTCTCTATCGCTGGTACAATGACAGCGTTTTCGGCCTGATCATTAACGAGCGATCGGTGAAAGGCATTGCCGGGCTTACGTCGCTAACCGCCAACGCTGAGTTTATCGAGCAAAAAACCGCGATGACGACTGCCCGCGCGGCGTGGTGCGACGTTGTCGGCATAACGAGCACGAAACATCACGATTTCATCTCGCTGGCGCCGCTGGTGACGATCATGGTGCCAGCGTCAGCATTTTCAAACGCCGACGCCCGCAACGCGTTCCGAACTCAACTCGAACACTGGCGCACTGCAGCGGGATGCGAGGCAATGAGATCGTGACCTCCTGCCTTCCTATCGACCAGACGAGCGCGCGGCCTGCGCCCGCGCGTGGCATCGGCTCCGGCATCGTACGCACTATCAGCGCGGCGTATTTGAACCTTGCCGGCTGGAAAGTGCGCGGGGATTTCCCGGCGCTCGACAAAGCGGTGCTGATCGCTGCGCCGCACACGTCGAACTGGGACGGCATCAACATGCTGGCGACGGCGGGCTTCTATCGCGTGAAGCTGCGCTGGATGGGCAAGAAGAGCCTGACCACCGGTCCGTTCGGTGGGATTATCAAATGGCTGGGCTGTGTGCCGATCGATCGTTCGGCCGCGAATGACGTGGTGCGGGCAATGGCGGAGGCGTTCGCCGCCGAGCCGCGCATGATCCTCGCCATTCCGCCCGAAGGCACGCGCAGCGCCACGCGTGAATGGAGGACCGGCTTCTATCACATCGCCCGCGCCGCCAACGTGCCGCTGATCCTCAGCGTGTTGGACTATGGTGCAAAAACAGTGAGCCTCGCGGCGGTTATCGCGCCGAGCGGCGATTACGACGCGGACCTTGCGATGATTCAGAGCTACTACGCAAACGCGCGCGGCAAGCACGCCGGCAAGTTCGCGTTGAAGTAACCACCACCCATTCCCGGGGCGCGGCAACGCCGCGAGCCCCGGGAATGGGTGGGGTGTAGACTACGCCACTACCTTGGCGCGTTCGGCGGCTCGGGAGATGGCGTCGGTGATGGCGTCGTAGAGCGCCGGCGGGAGATCGTGACCCATGCCGGGGATGATGCGCAATTCCGCGCCGGGAATGGATGCGGCGAGATCCTTGCCGCCTTCAAGCGGAACAAGCGGGTCCGCATCGCCGTGAACGACCACGACCGGCGCTTTGATCGTCGCGAGTTTTGCACGGCGATCGCCGTTGGCAATGACGGCGGCGATCTGGCGCGCG
>JACMML010000079.1 GCA_014379105.1 Phycisphaerae bacterium | reverse complement strand
TGCCTACACGTTCGTAGCGGCTGTAGAACTTTTCGGAATCGGCGTTGATTTTCGCTTCGCCATCGGCACCCAGTACGTCGATCATCTGCTGCCGATTCCCGGCGACCATCGCGTCGATGCCCGGGCGATCAAGTTCCATATGATATTGAAATCCGAACATCCGGTTCTTGAACCGGTACGCCTGATTGCGACACAGCCGTGTGCTGCTGAGAAGTGCGTGGCCCGTCGGCGGCGGCGGGGCGGGTGGGGGCGCGGGGTTTGGCGGCGGGGGAAGTCGCGGGAGGTCAAAAGTGTCAAAATGCCAATGAAACATGGGGGTGCCGTCGATGGCGCCAAAAACGATCGGCTCGGTCCCACCGGGGAACGGGAAATTCACCGGCCCCCAGCCGATTTCCGGCAGCGGCTCGAGCGGTTCCACCGGCTTAGGCGGCTGACCGGGACCCGCCGGCGGAGCCATCTTTACGTTCGGGTAGACGCGTGCGCCCGTCGCGTGCGCCAGCAACTGAGCGCCCAGGCAAATTCCAAGCACCGGCCGGTCGTGCGTGCACATTCGCTTCAGCAGCGCCACCTCGCTCTCCATCCATGCGAACTCCGGCTTGCCGATATCGCTGACGCCCATTGGCCCACCGAGCGAGACAATTACTCTGATCTCATCAAGGTCCGTCGGCACCTCATCGCCGCGATATAGATGGCGGACCTCGGTAGGAATCCCGAAGTCGCGAAACACGGGAATGATGCGCCCCGGACCTTCGTGGGCGACGTGCTGGAGGATGATGGCTGTGCTCATTTTAAGATATCCATGATCGGTTCAAGCTCAGGGAGAATCAAGCTGTAGCGATCTTCAAGGCGGCTCGCTGATCAAAGCGGATTCCGCCCCGTTCCAAGTAAGCCTGAACCCTCGTTTACACGATACTCTGTCCGATCGATCGTGCGGGTGATCCGCCATGTCCAGGCGTGGCGGATGATGTACTCCTTGTGCGCGGTGCGCGTGAAGCCCGGTAGCTCGGCCGGCGGCGCACCGGGCTTGCCCTGGCGACGCCAGACGATGACGCGATCGTATTTTTCCGAAAGATGAGCATCCAGATTGGTGGTCGACAGCGAGAGGAGACGTAGGTTGCTCAGAGCAGATCGCACGGCCGCCCCCGGGCGGTACGGCCATTGATTGCCGTCTCGGAATGATGGGGGATCAAGCTCTAAATCGGCGGCGCGGACGAAGTTATAGTGAGGCGCCGGCATCTGTAGAAACAGGTTTCGCTCCCACGGAGAACCGAGCCAATCGGCCAGGATCAACGTGCGCGGCTCTGCGATCGTCGCCACCGCGTCGGCGGCCAGAACATCGTCCGGCCACGCGGTGGGGAAGACGATCCTTGCGATGCTCGCAGCAACATTCACGCTGACGAATAGTGAAATGGCGACCCACCGCAGCAGCCGGGTCGGGACCGCATTAAACGCGACCGCGAGAAGGATCATCAACATCGGCGCGACGATCGCGGCGTATCGCGGCATCCAGAGAGGGTTCCACGCCGGTGTCCCGTCGGCAAGGCGGGGCGCCAGGGCGTACGCGGTTTTGGCTGTCAGCCATGCGATCGTCAAAAGCCCCAATGCTGCGCCGATCCAGATTGACGCCTGCAAAAGCCATCGTGCCCCTCGCCGGAGCAACAGGAAGCAAACCACAATTGCCGCCAGGCTGATCGACCAGTGCACGATATCCCACGGCGGCAGCAGCGTAGTGAACGATCGCAAGTAGAACGCGTAAAGCGGCAATACGAGAAGGACAAAACCCGCCCAGAATAATCCGATGCGGTTGCGCGATGATCGGCGGAAGATAGAAAATAGGATCGCCACACCCGCCACGAAGAGAAGCATGATCAGTGCCGATTTGAATAGATATGCTCCTTCATACGCGCCCCAATTTCCCCCGGCGGATCTTACCGCTGGAGTTGGCTGATACTCATATCCCACCGAAAAGGCGGCTAGCGATTCGATCAGCGTGTCGGGCGCATCCAGGCCTTTTTGCCACTCCTTCACCCACATCAGACCATTGTCGTGCGCGGGCTCCTTGACGGTTGATGCAGGCACGCCGGACAATCCGCCGGATACTGTGAACCAACGATTGAACGTGAGGTAGTAGATGGCCGGCCCAACTCCGATCAGCGCGAGGCCGGCCACGATAAGGCAAACCTTACGGACCGCACGCCATCGCGCGAGACCGATGCTTGCCAGGGGGACGAGCGTCAGTGGTATCAACGTCAATGAATGCACCCCGGCGGCGGCGGTTCCGAAGAGGACGAACTGCAGCCACGACAATCGTTTACCCGTGCGTGCGAATCCCATCGCGGCCGCGGTTGCCAACGTCGTCAATAACCATGCGGGCATGTACATCTTGGCATCGCGCCCGTAGAAGCTGAAATACGCCGACGCCGCTGCGAACAGGGCTGCGAGGATCGCCGTGCGCCGGCCGAGCATAATTCGGCATAGTCGATAGATCGCCAGCGGCATCAGCGCGGCGCAGATTGCCGACGGCAATCGCATGACCCAGAGTTCAGGCCCCAATAATTTCGTCAGCACCCAAAGCAATTCGTAATGAAGCGGAACGAACGCATCGAGCCGCAATGTGTCGAACATTTGCCCCAACGATCCACAGATGCGCCAATAGGTGAACGCCTCATCAGTAAGGGCCGGCGGGAATCCAAGCCGCGTGAATCGCAGCGATGCACCCAGCAGCACGATGAGCAATAGCCACCACTTCGCCCGTTGCGGCGATAGTTGGCGACGGGAGGCGGCGGCTTGCATGGTCATATTAGCTAGACATGCTGGTTATTGGTGAGACCCAACTGAGATCTCGGACAATCGGCCGACTCGGGAATCCCGGTATCGGTTGGGCAGGCACTGGCGCACGCGGCGAAGGTGATCGACCGAAAGTGCTCGATAATCGCCGGCCGCATCGCACGGGCGATCAGGCGCGAATCATCCGCTAAAGCAGGCTCGAATAGCTTGATGACATCCAGCACGGTAATCGCCGCGGGCTCACGGGTGATGCGATAGCCGCCGGCATCGAACCCTTCTGTCACGATCTCCTCATGCACCAGCCGGGTGAGAATTTTCCAGGTCTGACTTTCATCGACTCCCGAAATTGCCAGTAGATCGGCAATGGTCGCTTCGGCATCGCGCGCCACGGCTTCACAAAGCCGGCTCACGATCGCGACGGCCGCGGTGGATTCGGTGGAGAGCGTGATCATGTCAGGATTGATGTGAAAGGCGTCGCGAAAGTTAGAACGCGATCTTAACGCTGGCCGCGACGTAGCCGGCGATGTCGGTGGTGTCGTCGCTGAGGCTATTTTCGTCATCGTCGAAGAACTCGATCTCGCGCCATACCACCGCGCCGCCACTGAGTGAGACGCTGATGTTGTCGTTGGCGGAAAAACGCGCGCCGACGCCCAGTGGAATTGAAGCATCCGACAACACACCCTCGGGGACGATGGCGTCATCGGCGAGCCGGTATTGACGCAGCTCGTAACGGCCCTCGGCGAAGATCGACCACTGCGGATCGATCGTGTAGGTGAGCGTGCCGCTCAAACCGCCGACCTCAAGCCGCAGTCGATCATTTATTGTCCAATCGATATTGATCAGCGGCACGGCGATGGGGCTGTCCTCCAGTTGCGTCGAGATTCCCACGCCGCCGCCGACCCAGACGCCTTTGGCGATCTGATAGTTCACGCCAGCAAACGCGCCATACGCCAGGCTGTCGCCGAGCTCG
>JACMML010000078.1 GCA_014379105.1 Phycisphaerae bacterium | reverse complement strand
TTATCAGCGTAATCGGCGTAATCTGCGGTTCTAAGATGTAATTCTTCGCGTTCAACTTCGCGTCATCGCGACTTCGCGGTTGAGTAAGGTTTAAGAAATTTTGGAGATTTGCCATGTCAGAGTTTACTCACACGACGTTCAAGGCCACGGCCGCGCATGAAGGCAAGGACCTGTACAAGAAAAATCAGATCAAGCACATCGATATCGCCAAGATGGCGGGGATCGTGCCGCTGGTGGATTCCATGCAGCACATGGCGTTCTCCGGCCGCGATCTTTACCGCGCCGCCGAGATATATGAGCGCGCCGTGCGCGACACCGATACCGCGATCATCCTCACGCTGGCCGGTTCGTTGATCAGCGCGGGGTTGAAGAAGGTGTTTGTCGAACTGATTCGCAACAACATGGTTGATGCGATCGTCAGCACGGGCGCGAACATCGTCGATCAGGATTTCTTCGAGGCGCTTGGTTTCCGCCACTACATCGCTGAGGACAAGTACAAGTCCGGCATGTTTGACGGCGAGCTCCGCGAGCACGGCATCGACCGCATCTACGACACGTTCATCGACGAAGACGAACTGCGCATCTGCGATGAGACCACCAAGCTGGTCATCGACGAGCTGGAGCCGCGGCCGCACAGCAGCCGTGAGATCCTCAAGGCGTTCGGCGAGCACTTGGAGAAGAACGGCGGGCCGAAGTGTGATGAGTCGATCATTTACGAGTGCTACAAGCGCGATGTGCCGATCTTCTGCCCGGCGTTCAGCGATTGCTCGGCCGGCTTCGGGCTCGTGTCGCACGCGGTCGCCCGCGGCGATCAGCCCCGCGCCAGCTGGGACGGCGGCAAGGATTTCCTTGAGCTGACGCAGATCAAAATGAAGAACGCCGAGACCGGCCTGCTGATGATCGGCGGCGGCGTGCCGAAGAACTTCACGCAGGACATCGTCGTCTGCGCCGAGGTGCTCGGCATGGACGCCCCGATGCACAAGTACGCCGTCCAGGTGACGGTCGCAGATGTGCGCGACGGGGCGCTGAGTTCATCCACGCTGAAAGAGGCGTCGAGCTGGGGCAAGGTGGACCTGGTGTACGAACAGATGGTCTTCAGCGAAGCCACGCTGGCCGTGCCGCTGATTGCGGGATACGCGTATCACAAGGGCGCGCACAAGGGACGAGCGGGCAAGAAGTTCGCCCGGCTGTACGACATGGCATCGGTGTAAGCGCTGATATTCAAAATGTAACCATACCCACAGGCCCGCGTTGCAAGACGTGGGCCTGTGTTTGCTTCATGGCGTTTTGCTTCACACGAGCAACTGGTTCAATCGGCCGGGCGCGAGCGCTTGAGCACCCAATTCGCACCATTGCGCCCGAACGTGAGTTCGCGGGCCGCGCCGTCGATGGTGATGACGCAGATTGTCGATCCGGCATCCGCGGTTTTCCAAGCGCACGTCGCGGAGAGCGATGCGTCTGGCATCGTCAACGGACCGTCCGCCGTCGCGCCGGCTTGCAATTGCGCGTGGGCGATCACGATCGCCGCCAGTTGGTATTGCTGCGTCTGCGCGATTTGCTGCTCGAGCCGCGTGCGACGGAATTCACCGGTCGCGACGGACGCCAGCCCGACAATCCCCGCTGCCACCAGCCCAAGCACCGCGATCGCGACCACCAACGCGGCCCCGCGACGGTGTTTCGAGGACACCCGCGTCATCGTTCGGAGTGTGATTGCCCGTGTCATCGTTGGTGTCATTGCCCGAGCCATTTTCCGTGTCATGGATTCAGCGCCTTTCCGGCCCACAGCGCCTCGTTGATCAGCGTCATGCGCGCCGGCGCGGTCTTTTTATATTTTGTCACCAACATCACGCCAGCCGGCGACTTTTCGAGCGTTATGGCGGTGTCGGGAAGGCTCCAGGTCTGGTCGCCGACGAGTGTCTGTCGATTCAAACCTTCCGGCCCGGCATGCCAGGTGATGCCGCCGTTTAGGTGCAGTGTCGCGCCGGTGAAGTGGACATTGGATGCGAACGACAGATCACGTCGCAATGCGGTGGTCATCTGTAGAACGGCGCTGCGTGCGCGATCGGTCTCGAACGTCTGTCGCTGCAATTTCCAGATTCGCGCCACCAAGACAGTCGCGATATTGAGAAACAGACCGACCAGCACGATCGCCAGCAACATCTCGACCATCGCCAGGCCGCGTGGGCGCGATTTCCGGTTCAGGCATTTCATGGATCACTCCTGACCAGCCCCGTCAGCGCCGCTTTGCCGCGGCCGAGTTGGCAATTGATAGTGACCCACCGCCAGCCGATCGGGGCTGGCGCTTCCTTGATCTCTTCGATCGCGATCCTCCCATCCGAGCCTGGCGCGGCGGTGCCGTGCTGCATAGCGATCAGCGTTTCGGTGGCCAGGCGCTGGGCGGCGCGGGTGTCGTCGAGTGTGCGCACCGCGCGATCGATGCGCGAGCCGGCAACGACCAGCATGCCGGCGGCCGCGCCGACGATCATCAGCGCGATCAGGACATCGAGGAACATGAAACCGCGACGATTCACAGCCGAACCCCCTTCGGCGCCATCGCCTCGATGAGCGACACCAGCGGCTGGAACAGCGCGATTGCGATGAACGCCACTGCCGCTGCGAAGAGTAGTGTCATCAGGACGGGCAACACTGCCTGAAGCGAGATAACGATCCGATTGCGACGGGCCGCGTATGCGCTGGCGGCGAAACGCAGCGCGCGAGCCAGATCGACTGCGCCAGGCGTTTTGAACAGCGATACAAGCAGGTCGGGCATCCGCGCCTCGGCGGCAGCGACGGCGAGATCATTCCCCATGTGGATACCGTCTTGAAGCTTCGAAAGGCGCTGCCGGAAAACGCTGTTGACGTCCACGCGGTCGGCGGCGCTCAATGCATCGCGTACCGTGTGGCCGGTAGCGATCGCGCCGCCGACGATCCATGCAAAGTCGGCATACGTCGCGTGGCGCGTCAGCCGGGCGATCAGCGGCGTGTGCCAGATGACTCGATCGATCAGCGGCGCGTACCAGTATCGCCGCTGCGTCGACGATATGATGCCCCCGGCGCTGCGGGCGAGTATCGCCAGCGTGAGAATGAAAGCCGGGATGATCAGCAGCGAAAGCGGCTCCCACGGAATGCTCAGAAGCCATTGCGTCGTGGTTGGCAAATCGATGCTGAAATCGCGAAAGATCTCGGCGAATTTCGGCATGACGAAGATCAGGACCATGAACACGACCGAGTACATCGTCATCACCATTACCAGCAGGTGAATCCCCGCGCTGCCGACAATCGGGTTCTGATCCGAGGATTCGGCCGGTCGGTTGAGACGCTGGAGCGTGGCGTCGAGTTGGCCGGTCTTTTCGGCGGCTTCAATCATCAGGGGGATGCGGAGATCGAGTTCGCCGTTGGACAGATGCAGTGCTGTTCCGATCGGTGTGCCGCGCTCCAGCAGATCGGCAAGCCGCATCAGTCGCCGCCGAACGCCCCGGTCTTCAATCGCCGCGCCGGCCTGCAGGTATGCGGGCAAAGGAAGTCCCAGGTTCACCGCCGCCGCGAGGTGGTTCAGCACGAGCCGCGCACGCCTGCGGCGCAGGGCACGGAGGTGAAGTGCCAACATGCTCATCAGCAATATGCCGAGTGTGCCCGGGACGACGATCCGCAGCGCGTCCGCCGTGGTCATCGCAAGGTTGAAAGGCCACGGATAGAATTGTGTACCTTGAGCGGATCGTCCGGTCACAATCGGGCCGAGCCAGAAAATCCCCAGGCCGAGAATGATGCCTGCACCGAGCAGCAGTGATCCGATCGTGCTGAGGATGACTCGGCGGGTCGAGTCGACCGTGCCGCTCGACTGCGGTTTAACAGATCTCGTATAGTCCATCACCAGCCCCCCGTCATTTCCTTAAGCATATTCGCCAGCGGCGCCCACAGGCCGTAGATCACGCCGCCGGCACAGAGGCCGATCAGGATCACCAGCGCGGGCAGCAAGGTGGCGGGGATCAGGCGGATGCGCTGCTCAGTCTGCTTTTCCAGTTGCCTCGCCATCCGCTCGAGCACGTCGGGCAAATTGCCATGGCGCGACGCCAGTTCGATCGCCGCGGGGATCGACACCGGCAGGCGACGCAGCGCCGGGGTTTGATCCAGCGGTTGACCGAGTTGCAACTGGTTCACCAGCGCAGCGCTGTCGGCCTGCAGTGATGGGATCGCGATCACCTGTCCGGCCAGTTCCAGGGCGCGGGGCAGATCGAGCCCGGCGCGCACACCGATCGCCAGCGTGTCGGTCCAGCGTGTAATGTAGCTGTGCCGCAGCGCCCGACCGACCAGCGGAAAGCGGAGGACGAATGTGTCCAGCCATTTACCCTCGCGTCCCGAGCCGCGCAACACCGCCCACACGCCAAAGACGCCGAAGATCGCCGCCAGCAATCCGCCCAGCAGCAGCGGCATCGCCCGGCCGAGGATAAACAGGATCATCGCGCCCGTCGGTATCGGCACGCTCAAGACTTCCCGCGTCGGGTTGCGTCGGTCGAACGGCTGCCGCATAAACGACGAGATCATCTCGTAATACTGCGGCAGCACCGAATAGCTCAGGAAGATCATCAACCCCGCGAACGCCAGCAGCACCACCATTGGATAGGCGCACGCTCGCCACAATTCGCTCTTGATGCGTTCGACGGTTTCCAAGTGACGCCCGAAGCTGTGCAGAACGCCGGGCAGATTGCTCGTGCGGATTCCGGCGTCAATGAGTTGGGAATAGATGGGGGGGAACTGGGTGCGACGTGCTTCGATTGCTTCGTCGATCGGTTTGCCGCCGGCCAGGTCATCCGCAAGTCCCTGCATCGCCTTCTTCAGCGGCGAGGTCTTCATGTCCGCCGCGAGCAGCGCGAGACCTTTCTCCATCGGAAGACCTGCGTCGGCAAGCTGGAGGAGTTGTTCGTTAAAGAGTTGCAGATCGGCGGCGCCGAGGCGCACCGCGCGGGCGGGGGTGCTTGCCGGTTGCAGGCTGAGCACGCGCAGGCCGAGGGATTCCATCGACGCCTGCGCACTGGCGGCGGAGTCGCTGTTGAGCGTGCCGCTTACGGGCATTCCTTCGGCGCTTTGAGCAACAAAATCAAAGCTGTTCATGGGTCAACCTGTCCTAAAACCCGCGTCACTTCCGCTTGATCGGTCAACCCCTGGCGCACCAGCGCCTGGCCGGCGCCAGCGAGGCTTTGATAGCCCGGTGCGGCGGCGTAGCTGGCGCGAAGCTGTTCGGCGCTGGGGTTGTCCGCCACCACTTTTCGCACCGCGTCTGTCATGCGGACCGCCTCGGTCGCCGGCAGTCGTCCGGCGTACGCTCCATTTGTAGATGTACGCCTCAGCAGACGGATCGACAGAATTCCAAAAACGCTGCTGGCGATCTGATACGGCTCGATCTTCATCTCCAGCAGCCGCACAATCGCGCCGGCCGGGTCGGCGGCGTGGAACGTGCAGATGAGCCGGTGGCCGGACAGCGCCGCCTGGATCGCGATCGAGGCCGTCTCGGCGTCGCGAATTTCGCCGAGCATCAGCACCTGCGGGTCTTGCCGAAGCATGCTGCGCAGCGCGGTGGCGTACGTGAGCTGGCCGAACGGTTGGACCGCGATCTGCGTGATGCCGCGGAGATCGCGCTCCACCGGGTCTTCGAGCGACACGATGCTTACGCCGGCGGCGCGGTCGCGGATCGCTTCGAGTATCGCGTAAGCCGTGGTTGTCTTGCCCGAGCCCGCCGGGCCGGTGATGAGCAGTGCGCCGGTGTCGGAGCGGATGAATGCCTCGATTAATCCGCTGGCCTGCGGATCGAGCTGCAGCGCGTCCAGTGACCGCGGCTGCGTCAGCTCGGCCGGTAGACGAATGGCCGCGCGGAGCCCGTGCGTTGTAGGCATCACGGCGATTCGCAGGTCCACGCCGCGGCCGATCGATTCGATCTTCACGTTTGCCCGGCCTTCCTGGGGCACATCGAGCCGATAGGTCAGCAGCTCCGCAAGCACCATCAGCCGGTTGACGATCCCGCGCCCGGCCGGCGCGGGGATCACCCGTAGTGGCGTCAAAAGGCCGTCGATGCGAAATCGCACGGTGTACGAATCGGCCTCGGGCTCAACGTGTAGATCACTGGCGTTTTTCGCGACGGCTTCGCTCAGGATCTGCTCCACCAGGCGCGGAATATCGGTTTCCCCTGTATCCATTGGCCACGTTGTCCTTTCAGATGCCGCCGCGCTTGCTTGCAATACGCCGGCAAGGGCGTTCAAACAATGGACTGATCGAAGGAAGATACCATGAGCATCGCGTTCAGCGCAGAAACATCGTCGTTCACTCTAAGGGTGCGGAGCAGCGTCTATGTGATCGAGGCCCGAGCGGATGGCCGGCTGGTGCACGTCGGATCGGCGCCGGCGAGCGGGGGCTGGACGCCAACCTCGCTGTCGCAGTACCCCGACGCGGATTACATCTGGGAACCCGGCGGCCCGCGGTACGAGCTGCCCACATTCGGTGACGTGGCGCACAGCGACGTGGCGCTGAAAGCGAGTTTTCCCGGAGCGACCGGCGACCTCGCGCCCGGGGAGGCGAATCACGTGCCGGTGCGCGATCTGCGATTGCGCTACGTCTCGCACGAAATCCGCACGGATGCCGCGCCCGCTTTGAGCGCGAAACATCAACAATTGCCGCGTGAATCCTCGACACAGCGTCAGACGCTGGTGATCCACCTGCGCGACATCGGCTACGACTTTCATGTCCGGCTGTTCTATCGCGTGACGCCGGAATACGACGTGATCGAGCGATGGACGGAGATCGAGAATCGCACGAACGGCGAAGTAAAAATCGAATCACTTGCATTTGGGGCCGTCCATTTTCCGATCGGCGACTACGATTTAACCCACGCCGCCGGCAGCTGGGCGCGTGAATTCATCCCGACGACGCGGCCGATCGCGCAGGGTGTCACCATGCTCGCTCAGCAAGGCCTGAACACCGGGCATTCGGTGAACCCGTTTTACCTCGTCCACGAGCGCGGGCAGGCGACGGAACATGCCGGCAATGTGTACTTCGGTGCCCTCGCTTACAGCGGCAACTGGTCGCTGCGGTTCGAGCAACTCCCCACCCGCGCCACACACGTCATCGGCGGGTACGAACAGACCGATTTCGAGCTCATCCTCGCACCCGGCGCCACGCACACCACACCCGCGTTCGTCCACGGCGTGGCCGACGACGGGCTCGGCGGGGCGTCGCGACGCCTGCACGCGTTCGCGCGCGACTACATCCTCCCCGGTTTCACCGACGATCAATTGCGCCCGGTGCTCTATAACAGTTGGGAGGCGACCTATTTCGACGTCTCCGCCGACGGGCAGATCAAGCTCGCCCGCGCCGCTGCCGAGATCGGCGTCGAGCTCTTCTGCATGGATGACGGCTGGTTCGGCGCCCGCCGCAATGACCGCGCCGGGCTCGGCGATTGGGTCGTCTCCCCTGACCAGTTTCCCCAAGGGCTCAAGCCGCTGATCGACGAAGTCCTGCGCCTCGGCATGCGGTTCGGGCTGTGGGTCGAGCCGGAAATGGTCAACCCCGATTCCGATCTCTATCGCGCTCATCCCGACTGGATCCTCCACTTCCCCGGGCGCCCGCGCACCGAGCGCCGTAATCAGATGATCCTCGACTTCGGCCGCGCCGATGTCGTCGATTTCATCTACCGCGCGCTCGACACCCTTGTCCGCGAGAACGACATCACGTTCTTCAAGTGGGACATGAATCGCTACAGTACCGAGCCCGGCAGCAGCGCCGGCGTGGGCATCTGGCGAAAGCACGTCGAAGGCGTTTACGACATCATGGACCGTCTTCGCACCGCCCACCCGCGGCTCGACATCCAATCCTGCTCCGGCGGCGGGGGGCGCATCGATCTGGGCATCCTCCAGCGCTGCGACCAGGCCTGGACCAGCGACAACACCGACGCCATCGACCGCGTCTGGATCGAGGACGGCTATTCCCTCGCCTACCCGCTGCGGGCGATGGAGTGCTGGGTCACCCACGAGCACAACCACCAGACCAATCGACGCCTCTCGCTCGATCTGCGCTTCGACGTCGCGATGCGCGGCACGCTCGGCATCGGCACCAACATCGACCGATTGACCGACGACGAGAAGGCGTCCTACTCCCGCAAGATCAGCTTCTACAAACGCATCCGCAGCGTCGTTCAAAATGGCGATCTTCACCGGCTCGCCAATGTCCGCGACGGCAACGTCAGCGTCTGGCAGGTCGTCTCGGCCGATCGGCGGCAGTGCGTGTACAGCGCCGTCGTCGTCGACCAACGGCAAGGCCAGCACACGCCCATGTACCGACTCCGTTCCCTGCTCCCCGATACCGTCTACCGCGTGACCGACGAACACAACAAAGAACTCCTCCGCGTCCCCGGCGGTCAACTCATGTCCCTCGGCGTCCCCGGCGACGCCCGCAGCGCCGGGTTGGGCCGCTCGATGCGGAGCCGGACGCTGTGGATCGAAGCGGTGTAGATTGGACCGAGTCACCACTGCGACAAAGTGAGCGGCGAAAAGCAGCTTTGGTGTTTTAAAAACACCCGGTCCGCATACTATCGTGGCAACCTTGGATCGAGAATTCGGGCAATCCAGCGCGCACCCGCAAGAATGGCAATCGCTGCGGACGGGCCGGCAGCTAAGCGGATTGTTATTAGCGCATGGTGACCCATGTGCAATGCATGAAGAGGAATAAGCGTTCCTCGTCCGATCATCATTGCGGCGGGGATATGCTGTCCAAAAAGCCAGGCAAAGATGATAATGACGAGACCTGCGGTGGCGATGACCGCGCAAAGTGTGCATCTGCGTTGGCGAATATAGTTTGCTTGGCGACGCGCGCAATGCATTTCCACAAGGCTTCGCACAACGGATACGGCATGAATGCTTCCGAACGAGATGATCGCCATCGAATCCAAGAAGTGTAAAGAGTGTTCAACGATTTTGGGACCAAGAATACCTTCGTCGGACATTGGAACCTCCGAGACATCCTGACGTCCTACCGGTATGAGAGTGTTCTGATTTTACACTTGACCATTGGAACTGAACTGGACACACTCCCAGCCCGCATCGAGTCAGACCGATGCGGGCCGAGCCGGTGACGGCCGGACGTACACAGGGCCGTCGAGCGGACCATCCGCTCGATGGCCCCATCTATAGGGGCAGTTCGTTTCCGACTAGAGTGTTAGCGATCAAACTTGCGGTAGTGTTCCATTAGCATTTAGTGAGCAAATTAATCTCGTATCCGCTAAGCTATTTTACGTCAGATAATGTCGAACGTTTTAACTCCTAGACGCCTTTTCCAAACCAGAATTGTGATATAGGTGCGCCATATAAATGCCTAGTATCTATAAAGGATTGCGCAATCAGTGAGTCTTATACTCAATATCTCAGTACAATCAGATAGCGATCGTAGTGGATACACCTTACAATTTACTTTTGATCTTTACAGAGGGATGTATGGTTCCGCCCGTCAAGCTAAGCATTCGATTCCCTAGTTTGTTACATGCTATTTTTCAGGAAACTGTGGCAGGGGACCTGGAACGAAGAACTGCGTCACAAATCGTTCGGCACGCAATTCGATTTTGTTTTCCTGGGCCGGACGAATCTTTTTCTGTAGACGTGCCCTCGATTAAGGGGAAGCGTGACGTCAAAACTGCAATATTTGGTATTAATAAATTCGAGCACACGGCGTTGAAGTGGCTTAGCGAACTACGCAAGGCGGATGATGACTTGCGGGACAAGTCTGTCAATGCCTGCGCTGTCGAATGCATCCGAAGGTACCTTGCATATCAACGAGAGGATCTTAAATTACCGCGAAAAGAAACGGTTTACGCGTCGCGACACCTTCCGTGGCCTCCGCTTCGGCTTGTGAGGACATTCCGCAATTCTCAATTAGATCCTCAATCGCAACCCCTATTGGATTGGTATTACACGCACGGATCATTGCCGCGGATGCTCCCCCAACTATTGCGAACAGTTGCCCCGGAGAAGAGTGCTTTGCGCGACAATGAAGGAGCTTTGCGAATCGCCGTCTTTGATTATTTGAAGGCGGCTATTCGACGTGACGGTGGGACATCGCGTGTTTCGTCGAGGACAGACTAGATTCGAGACGGCTAGAGCGGACTTAAATCGCCTCATACCGGCGGCCCCTGCCTTGCATGGCAATCCAGTCGATTCTTCGCGTGCTCATACACCATCTCCGGCGTCACGCGGATCATGCAGCGGCGATCGCGCGGGCAGGCTTTGATTTGGCAGGACCGCTGTGAACCTTGACGGAGTCACTCATTTCCCACAGCCTCCCCGGCGACGCCCGCAACAACGGATTGGGGCACGCGATGCGGAGTCGGACGCTGTGGTTCGATGCGGTCCAGCGCGTGGCAGCACACGGACGCGCGGATTTACGCAACGCACCGGTGAAATCTTCGGTATCATGGCACACGTGGCTACGAACAAACGCCGGGCCGAACGCGGTTAGCTCGGTCATTTTTTGTCGTCACCGTTTTCCATTTCGGGTTTTCAGACAATGCGTGCCAAGTAACAACGGAAGATTATGGGAAACTCGCGAACAGCCCACGCCCTGCTGATTGCCGGCTTGCTACTGATAGTCCTGCATCCGCACGCCAAAGCTGCCGAGCCGACATCTGAGCAGATTCTTAAAGCGAAACAGCTGGTCAAGCTTGGACAGTATTATGTTCTGCCGGGGGAGATTGCACTGTCAGATTATTCGCGTGCCATTCGTTCGGCGGACTACAAGTTCAATGAGTACACCAGGCGGCGAGAAGCAATTGTGCGGGATATTCACACTGCGGAAAAAACGATCGAAGCGCTTCGCGTACAGAATGAAGCTGAAACAGAGACGCTGCAGAAAATCGGCAAGAAGGCTTCTGGCAGCTACAACGATCAGGTCGGAATCGTAAATGCGATCCGAAAAAATCTCCGTGAAGGGGTGGCATACATCGGCGATCAGCAAAAGGCGCTTCAGAAACTGGAGAAACAGGGTGACCCCGGCGATCAATACGTAACGGCTGTGCTTCGAATGTCGGAGGTGATGGACGACCTTACTAAGCAGTACGCGGTGCTGGCAAAAGACGAAGAAGTTACCAAGGCCATTGCTGATCTGAATCAGGCCTCCAATGTGAGGATGATGCTTGGTCCTTCAGAAAGACTCACCGGCGAAATCCCCGACATGAAGAAGCTTCGCGAGAAGGTCGATTCGGCGACAATCCAGTTTGAGATGGGTGGTGGCGTTCCCCATGTACCCATTACAATAAACGACGCCGTTAAAATAAATGTGGTATTTGACTCAGGCGCTACACTTGTGACCCTCGCGCCAGAAACGGCCGCGAAGTTGACTTTGAGGGAGGCCACGGGAAAAAAAACGCTTAGGCTTCACACTGCCGATGGCAAGGTTCACGAATGCCGTCTGGTGATTTTAGATAGCGTACGCATAGGCAACTTCCGAATCGAAAATGTCGAAGCAGCCGTTTTGCCGTCGGGGGTCAAAGGCGCCCCAGACCTTCTTGGTGGTTCTTTCCTGAAGAACTTCAAATACCAAATGGACCTCGGAGCACGTGTGATCAAGCTGACTCAGATCACCCGCGTCACGCCTAATCAGGCGTCTGCGCCAACGGAGGGCGGTCCGATGCCTGGTGAAAACAGATCGACCGCTGTGCCACCCGCTACCGCTCCGACGAAGCCTGAATCTGCTGATACTTCCGAAAAGATCGTCTTCGCTCGCTGGGGAGGCGGCAAGAAATGGGTTGACGTCACGGATCGCCTGAAGTTGCTGGCCGCATCCGGCAAAGAATTTGTGGCGACTCCGGAAGCGCTCAGCGCCGATCCCACGCCCGGCTGGAAGAAACGTTTGGAGATTACGTTCGACAAAAATGGCGTGCTAAAGATTGTGAGTGTGGCTGAAAATGACAGCGTCGACATTTCTCAAATCCGGCCTTAGACATCTGATCAAAGTCGATGCGAATCATAACGCGTTCCTCGACGATCGAGGAACTAGCTAAGCCAGGCGTCACCTCAGAAAAACTAAAGGGGACGTAGATCTGTAGGCACCGTCCCGCATACAGGCGGTACTTGCCGTGCGTGGCAATCCAGCAGATTCTTCGCATGATCATACACGATCTCCGGCGTCACGCGGATCATGCAGCGATGATCGAGCGGGCAGACCTTTAGCTGGCACGGGCCGCAGTGGACTTTTACCGACGCGATGCGCTCTTTGGCGTAGAAGATTTCGGTCCACTCCGGGTGCGTGGGGCCGAAGATCGCGACGACGGGGACGTCGAACGCGGCGGCGATGTGGCGGGGGCCGGTGTCGTTGCTGATCATCAGGTCGCAGCGGCGGACGATCTCCTTGAGCGCGCCCAGCGTCAGTCCGGCCTTGGCGAGGTCGATCGCGGGGTGGGTCATGCGGGCGAGGATGTCGTCGACGATCGCGCGCTCGCGCGGGGCGCTGGAGATCATCACCGTCGCGCCCTGCTCGGCGACTAATCGGTCGGCGAGGTCCGCGAAATACGCCGTCGGCCAGCACTTGCTGGCGCCGAATTGCGCGCCGGGGTTGAGCAGCACCAGCGGGCCGCGGCCGCGGGTGGCGGGTCGGT
>JACMML010000077.1 GCA_014379105.1 Phycisphaerae bacterium | reverse complement strand
GTGACGATAACGGCGGAAAATTTGATCATGCGGACGGCTCCTGAAGTCAGAGCATACTCGCCACGGTAAAGAGAGACAAGGGATGGCTTTGAGACGGTTTTACATCGTTTGGGCTCGGGATATATTACGCGACTCGCAATGTTTTTGCGGGCTCATAGCTCAGTTGGTTAGAGCGCGTCCCTGATAAGGACGAGGTCGGTAGTTCGAATCTACCTGGGCCCACTTGTTCCCTTCCGGGCGCGCTCCCCGCATTACCTGTGGGCGCGGATCCCCCAAGCCATTCGACAAGCTGCGTATTGCCCGAGGCCCGATTACGCGGCGAGGCGCTGAGTGGGGAATCCCTTGACGATGAACTCCTGGGCGCGTTCCGCGGGTGCCGGGCGGCCGAAGTAATAGCCTTGGGCGAGGTCGCAGTCCATCGTCTGGAGCAGTGCCACCTGATCGGCGGATTCCACGCCCTCGGCGACGAGCATCATATCCATGTGCCTCGCCAGCCCGGTGATCGCGTGGATGACGGCCATATAGTCGCGGCGGTCGGTCATGTTTTTCATGAAGCTGCGATCGATCTTCAGCGCATTCAATGGGAACTGGTGCAGCGAACTGAGTGACGAATAGCCGGTGCCAAAATCATCAAGGTGAAGATGAATGCCCAGGGCGCGGATGTTTTTCAATACCTGGATCGCCGCTTCGGTATCGCCGATCATCGCGCTTTCGGTGATCTCCAGCGCGAGTGATGCCGGTTCGATCCCCGTCTCCGTCAGCACCTGGGTGATCTCCTCCACCAGGTTCGGGGACAGAAGCTGCTTGGCGGATAAGTTGACACTCATCGTCAGGCCGGCTTGGCCGGGATATTTTGTTATCCACTGTTTCAGTTGCCGGCACGCCTGGGAGAGAATCCACATGCCGAACGGGATGACCAGCCCGATCTCCTCGCAGCAGGGAATAAACTCCAGCGGCGGCACCAGGCCGCGCCGCGGATGATTCCAGCGCACCAGCGCTTCAAAGCCGTGCAGTTGACCAGTACGCAGCGAAACGATCGGCTGGTAATGAAGCACCAGCTCATTCCGATCCAGGGCGTGGCGCAGATCGTTTTCCATCTCCAACCGCGCGGCAACCGCCTCGTGCATTTTTTTGTCGAACATCACATAGCGCGCCTTGCCGGCGGCCTTGGCGTGGTACATCGCCGTGTCGGCGTCGCGCACCGCGGCGTCGGCGGTTTCGTAGTGGCCGTCACTGCTGGCTACGCCGATGCTGGCGGTGCAGTGAACGTCCCGATTCTCGATGCGGTGAGAGGTCGCCAATATACGCAACAGGTTTTCTGTGAAAGCGCACGGCTCGAACGTCTCTTTGTTGCCGTCAATGAGAATCGTGAACTCGTCGCCGCCGAGCCTCGCGGCCAGTGATTCACCCGCCGCCGGTCCCGCGATCGTGAGCGCAGCGGTGATTCGCTCGGCGATACCGCGCAGCACCACGTCACCGGCGTCGTGGCCGAGCGTGTCGTTGATTAATTTGAAGCGGTCAAAATCCAGGAACAGAACCGCGAATTTATAGTCCGGCGATGTCTTTGCCTTTTCCACAGCGGCCTGAAGCCGTTCATTGAAACATACGCGATTACCCAAGCCGGTGAGCTTGTCGTGCAGCGCAAGATGCGTCAGCTCTACGGTGCGCTCCCGGACCATCTGCTCGAGTTCGTCCATTTTCAAACGCGCCGCACGGCGCAATGACCATTTCTCGCTCAGCGCGGTCGCGAGTTGTGTGACTTCCGCGGGGTCGAATGGCTTCTTGAGGATCAACAGCCGGTCGGTGAGCCCGAGCTTGGCGGAGATGTCGTCCCACGAATAGTCGGAGAACGCGCTGCAGATGACGACCTGCAGGTTTTCATCAACTTCCCACAGGCGCTGGATGGTCTGCAATCCGTCCCAGCCTGGCGGCATGCGCATATCAACAAACGCCACCGAATACGGCCGTCCATCGCGGACCGAATCCTGGAGTCGCTTGAGGCCGTCTTCACCCTGCAACGCCGAATCAACTTCAAAATTCACCGTGCTCCGCGGCGCATCCGCCGGATTCTTCCCGAACAGCATTGCCTTCGCGCCCGCCAGCTTAGAGGACGGGCCAGTGCTGACCAGGATCTTCCTGAAGTCGTTGTGAATCGCGTCGTTGTCGTCGATTGTCAGGATTCGACGCGTGGTGCTTACAGTTTGCATGTTTCTCCAAGAACAGATCCGACCGGGATCTCAAGCGTAAATGTCGCCCCTTGATCAATGCCTTCGCTGGCGACAGTGAGCGTGCCGCCCATCTCCCGCGCGGAATTGGCCGAGCCGTGCAGCCCGAAGCCGTGACCTTCTTTTTTGGTCGTGAATCCGTGAGCGAATATCTTCGCCAGATTCTGCCGGGCGATGCCGACGCCGTTGTCCGACACGCCGAACCGGACGCGACTGCCGTCTGGGCCGGAATCGATCTCGACGCACAGCCCGATTTTTCGTTCGCCCGCCGCGCGGCATGCCACTGCCTGGCGCGCGTTGCTGATAAGGTTGATCAGGATCTGCAGCACCTTGTGCTGGTCGAGTAGAACGGATTGATCTTCACTATAGTTGCGCTCAATCTGAACCCCGTCGAACTGCCGCGGGCCTTGCATGTTGATCGCGGTCTCGATGAGCTTTGCCACGTCGACGGGCGTCTGCACGTCCGATTTTTTTGCCATCGATTGCTGCGCCGCGACGATCTGCTTGATGTGATCGATGCCTGTGCTGAGGCTCGTCACCTCAGCCAGCATCAGTTGCTGCTCTTCGCCGAGACACTTGGCGAG
>JACMML010000076.1 GCA_014379105.1 Phycisphaerae bacterium | reverse complement strand
TAGTACGCTGCGTTCACTCTAGTAGATGTGGCTACTGGCTCAACGTGAAGTTCACATCGATCTGGGTAATCACATCCACGGGCTCGTTGTTCAACAAAGTCGGCTGGTAGACCCACTGCCGCACGGCTTCTGTGGCCGCGGGTACCAGCAAAGGATGACCGCTGACGAGTTGCAGGTTGGCAATCGTCCCGTCTTTGCCGATGACAGCATTGAACTTTACAACACCTTGAATACGGGCCTGCTTGGCCAACGGAGGATAGGCAGGTTTGGGTTGACGAATCAGCTTGGCGGACTGCACGTTGCCACCCACCCTGATCGACTTGGGCGTCACGGGCTTAGGCGCTTCCTTTACCGGGGGAGGAGGGGGCGCCGCGGACGGAACCGAACCCATTATCCCACCCAACACACCACCTGGCGCCCCACCGGGAACTCCGCCAGGTACGCCGCCAACCACGCCAATCGCACCCGACATGGGTGGCATTTCTTCTTCTTTGATATTGGCGATCTCTTTGGGAATCGACTTCGGCGCCATCAGCCGGCCGGCGTCAAATTGTCGCGGAACCACCTTCACCACCTTAATCGGGGCGGCGGCGGGAGGAGGAGGCGGCGGCGGGGGTGGCGGCGGCGGGGCCAACAGTACGCTGGCTAATTGAGTCTTTGGAAGGCTGTCGGTATAAATCAGCGGAATCACGATCGCGACCAAGATCAGCGCTATCTGAATCGCGAAGGAAACAAAGACCGACGCACTCTTGCGCGTCGCATTACCGCCCCCCACAAACGTTTGTTCGAACATGTCGATTGCCCTTTCCGAGGCAGCGCCGCTTCGCTTCACTTGCGAACGCCATCCATCGATCTAATAACCTTAGGTTCTAATTACTTTACCTTTGCCGGTGAGCGCCTTGGCTCACTCATTGGAGCTGCGGACTTGCGCTTCTCCACGAAATCCTGCCAGAAGATCAAAATCGGACTGGCGATAAAAACCGATGAGTACGTACCGATAATGATGCCAATCACAAGAGCGAACGAAAAGCCATGCAGAACCGGACCGCCGAAGATCAACAACGCGAGCGCCGTGAGAAAGGTTAGACCGGAGGTTAGAATCGTCCGGCTAAGCGTCTGATTCAAACTCTTGTTGATCAGAGACTCAATCGGCTCCCTGCGCAGAATCTTTAGGTTCTCCCGAACACGATCAAAGACGACAATCGTATCGTTCATCGAGTAGCCGACCAGCGTCAACACCGCGGCGACGACCGTCAGAGAAAGCTCTTTGTCGAAAATGGAGAAGAGGCCGATCGTGATGATCGTGTCATGCAGGACTGCCAGCACAGCTGCCACGCCGTAGATCCACTCGAAACGGAATGCGATATAGATCAGCATTCCACCCAGCGCTGAAAGCGTCACCAGCACGGCCTGTTTCTGCAGCTCAGCGCCCACCTTCGGACCCACTACCTCGACATTCCGAATTGCATAGGGGGCGGCGTACGCCTCCTGGTTGAGTACCCCTATCACCTGAGGCGTAACTTTGGGCACATTTCGCAGCTCGTCAAAGTTTCGAATCAGGCCCGACTTGCTATCGCGGTAACCCAGAATCCCGCTCACCATCCCCTGTAAATCCTGATCGGACAGAGATGCGCCGGCACGCCCGAGAGGATCGCGCAAACGGTCCACCAATGCCTGCTGACTGGCGTTATTGACATCGAGTTTCCCGCCGGTCTGAGCGAACGTGGATGCAAGCGTTTCTACGATCGTGGTGCGGGTCTTGTCCAACACGCGCTCGTCTTCGATGTCTGTGCCGATAATCAACTCGTTCGTGCCCTGTATGCGCTGCACGTCTGGCGTCCCGCCAAGCTTGGCGGACAGTGCCGCACGCACTTTGTCCTCTGGCGGGCTATCGGCGAAGTTGACATACACCAACGCTCCACCCTTGAAGTCGATGCCGTACTTTGGCCCGCCCTTCATGATGAGGCTCCCCAGCCCAGCCGCAGTCAGCACCAGCGACGCGATGATGAATGGCCATTTCTTCCCGAGGAAGTCGTAATTAGTGTTCTTGAATAATTCCATGAATCCGATTGCGACGCCATTCGAAGGTGTTAGACACCGCGCGCCGCATTACAGTTCCCGTATGCACTGTCTGCGCAAAGCCGTTGGCCAGACTTGTTGGCCCAAAACCTATCACAAATCGCTCCGGAACTCAATCTCCTTCAATTTGATATCAAATGCTCAAGGTCGTCAGTTGACGCTTGCCGGAAAGCTCGAGGTCAAAGATGAACCGCGAAACGAAAACTGCCGTAAAAACGTTGGCAAGCAACCCGATGACCAGCGTGACGGCAAAGCCCTTCACCGGGCCGGTTCCGAAGATGAACAGAAATGCGCAGGAAACAACTGTGGTGACGTGCGTGTCGATGATGGTCGCGAGCGCCTTGTCAAAGCCCATATCGATCGCGGCCAGAACGCCCTTCCCTGCGCGCAACTCCTCCCGAATCCGCTCGAAGATCAAAACATTGCTGTCAACCGCCATGCCGATCGTCAGGATGACGCCCGCGATACCAGGAAGCGTCAGAACAGCCCCCGCATAGCTGAGTGCCGCAATCAAAATGAGGGTGTTGAGGATCAGGGCCAGGGTGGCGTTGATGCCGCTGCGCTTATAGTACAGCAGCATTACCAGTACGACGGCTGCGATTCCGACAATACCGGCCAGAAGTCCCTGCCGTATGGAATCGGCTCCCAACGAAGGACCAACGGTGCGCTCCTCCAGGTAGACCAGGCTGGCGGGCAAGGAACCAGCCCGCAAAACCAACGCCAAGTCCGAGGCATCCTGCTGACTCGAAGCCCCCATGATCCGGCCCTGATCCCGAATCTTATTCTGGATGGTCGGCGCGCTTCTGTACTGATTGTCCAAAACGATGGCGAGGCGATTGCCGATATTCGCCTCCGTGAAACGCTCGAACCGGGCGGCGGCGTCCTGGGTGAGCACGAAACTCGTCTCCCATTGGCCCATTTCTCCCTGGCTCGGCTTGGAATCACGCAAATCCGTGCCGCGAATCACCGGAGTCCTTGAAACGAGCAGCCATCCGGTTGAACCTTCGCCCCGTGCGGCGCCCTGAATGAGCTTGGTGTTAAGAGGCAGTACGCCGCCGTGCTTGGCCCGCGCTTCCTGTTCAGTAGCGAAGGGCCCATCCTTTACCTC
>JACMML010000007.1 GCA_014379105.1 Phycisphaerae bacterium | reverse complement strand
GCACGAGCTCCATCGCCGCCGCAGAGCTGAGTGCACTTTCGCGACCCGCATCGGCGTCACCCGGCGTCAGGGCGTCGAACATTTCCAGTATCAACGCCGGCCGGAGGCGCTTGCCGCCGGCCGAGAGGCTGTAATCGATTGATTCGAGCAACCGCGGCGGCGCGCCGTGCCATTGAGACATTGCCGCGGCGATATAGCGCTCAACCTGCTGGCCGCGCGCTTTCAGCAAACCGGGCACGTCGATCGTCACGGCTCACCGTCCGCGTCGTCGCTGGCGTCAATTGTCTCGACATCCCCCGCGCCCAAATTTTCTACACCCGCGCTCTCTGCGCCCGCCGGGGTATTGGCTTTATTCAGTTCATCGATCTGCTGCTCGGCCTTTCCGAGCACCTGCCGGCAATATTGCAGTAGATAATTTCCACGCTCGTATCGCGAGAGCGATTCCTCAAGCGGCACGTCGCCGCGCTCCATGTCCGCGAGAATGCGCTCCAGTTCCCCGACTGCCTCTTCGAACGATTTTGGTTGCGTCTGTTTGTTCTTGGCCATTGCGTTTGTCGATTCTATCGATCGTCGGCGGTTTGGACGATGTCGAGATGGGATTTTCGCCGTCGCACAAGTAACGTCCCCGGATAATGCTGCCGCAGGGGGGACTCGGGATCCGTCGCCTGGCGAATCAGCCGCGCGCAGACCGCCGGCGAAACGTCGTCCGCGGGCGCACCGGCCTCGATGAGCCATCGTCCGGCCGCGCAGCGCGCCACCGGCGCAGGAATATTACACAACGATTCGCACGGGAACCGTCGATCCAGCCGCGGCGCCGCCCGCTCCATCGCTGCGATCGTGTGCCGCGCCGCATCGCCGACCTCGCGCAGCCACCCGGCAAGTTGCGGATCGCCGGCCAGGATCATTCGTACCACATTGCGTCGGTAATCAAGTGATGCGTTGCTGAGGTCCTCACGCCATACTTGCCCGACCGACCGCAGGTAGTCCCGCAGGTCCGCCGCCGGAATCGCCAGCAATGGGCGGACAATCCGCAGCCCTTTCACCACAGTGCTCATCGCCATTCCGCGCAGCGACGCCAATCCGCCGCCGCGCGCGAGCCGGAGTAGGATCGTTTCCGCCTGGTCGTCCGCGTGGTGTGCGAGCAGCACGCCGTCCAGTTGATGCGAAGCAATCACCGTTTTGAAGAATGTGTGCCGCCACGCGCGATATCTCGCCGACGGATTTGCCGGCCGCAGGTCATCATGCGTTATCTCGTCACGTCGGCTCACAACCAGCGGCAACCGCAACGTCGCTGCGAGTTCCCGCACAAACTGCTCGTCGGCATCGCTTTGATCACCGCGAAGCTGATGATTTAGATGTGCAAGCACGATCCGCTCCGCCGCGGTGCGGCACGCGAGGACCGCGAGCGCGGTGCTGTCGGCGCCGCCGCTAATGCCTAGCGCATATCTTCCGGGCGGAATGGAGATTTGTTCGAGCGGCAACGGCACGCGTTACGATCCTAACCGATCGCGGCGTGGCGGCTTATGCCAACTGACTGACCTCCCACGAGAACGGGCACCACGACAAGTCGTGATGCCCGAATCTCCCTCAGTATGTTCCCGCAACGATCATGCAACCGATCGGGCGACGTAGTAGTAATTGATCATGTCGTGCGGCAATTCGCTCACCTGCACGTCGTTAAAACCCGCGTCGGCCAGCATCTGGCACGCCAGTTCTCGGCCCCATGCGGCGCCCAGACCCATCCCGCCGTTGGCGAGCGACACGCTCATGCAGTGCATGCAGGAGACCGTGTAGATGAACGGCGCCATCGGGTTGTCGTGGTTTTTTTCCACCGGCGTCGAGGCCTTGATGTCCTGCATCAGGTAGACGCCGCCGGGCTTGAGCGCGCGACGAATATTCGCCAGCACCAGGTCCGGCCGCGCCTGATCGTGGACGGCGTCAAACGTCGTCACCAGGTCGTATGATGCCGGCTCGTTCCAATCGGTCACGTCACAGGCGCGGAAGGTGATGTTCGTCAGCCCGGCGTCCGATGCCTTGAGCATCGCATCGGCAATCTGCGTATCCAGCAGATCGAGCCCGACAAACCGGCTATTGGGAAACCGCTTTGCCAGGTGGATCAGCGCCCAGCCCGATCCACAGCCGACATCGACCACGCGGATGCCCCGCTCAAGATCGGCGACCAACCCGGGAATCAGCGGGAGAATGTGCTCATCCATCCCCGCAACGGTCGTCTGGTTGCTCTCCTCCGCCATCACCGCGGCAAAACGTTTGTAAGCGGAATACGGCACTCCCTTACCGTGGCTAAAGGCTTCTACAACCTGATCTTCCACCGCGCCGAGCACGCCTATCCACTGGCTGGTGGCGGCGAGGCACTGAGGCGCCGATGCCCGCGTCAGCCATGCCGCGTGCTCGGCCGGCAGGTGATAGCGCTGGGTCTGCGGGTCGTACATGACGATCTCACCGGTCACCATCGCGCCGAGCCACTCGCGGACGTAGCGATCGCTCAGCTCCGCCTTTTGCGCAAGTTCCGACGACGTAACACTTTGCCCGTCCCCCATCGCGTCAAACAGGCCGGTGCGATGCCCGATCGAGGTCATTAGCATCAGCGCAGCGCCGTTAAACATCCCCACGAACTTCTCCGAAAAATCGCCGGCTTTGGCGGCGTCAACCACCACAGAATGTGTAAGACACATGACTAAGCTCCTTTCATTTTGTACGACTTGGTCAATGTTCAGGAGCCAAATGTATAAACACGCCGGGAGGAATGGAGTAGACTTGATGTCTAAATCCGCTTGACTACAGGTCAATTCCTTAGAAAGCACCGATATGAGCGCGACACGGCAGAAACTAATCTCGATGGCGTTCGAAATGTTCGGCCGGCAGGGTTTTCATGCGATCGGGCTCGACGCGATCATCGACGCCGTCGGCGTATCGAAGCAGACGTTCTATAACCACTTCGAGAGCAAGGAGGCGCTGGTCCTGGCGGTGCTGCGCGAACGGCACGAGCACGAGGAGAGGCTCTTCGGCATCTTATTCAAACAGATCGCCGGCGACGACCCGCGCGATCGGCTGTACGCGCTTTTCGACGTGCTGCGTGCCTGGTTCACGTTGCCCAGCTGGCGCGGCTGCATCTTCATCACCGCCGCCGCGGAATTCCCCCTCGCGACCGACCCGGCCCACCGCATCGCCGCCGAGCATACCGAGTCTTTCCGCGAAGGCATGCAATATCTCGCAACGCTCGCAGGCGCAGACAACCCACGCCTACTGGCTGACCGCTTGCTCATCCTCGTGGAAGGCACCGTCGCGGTATACCACGTCAAAGCCGACCTGCGTTACGTGGAGATCGCCAAAGAGATCTCGAACGATCTGTTGGATCGTCATCTCGACCACGCGAAAAAGAATTACGCGGGCGCTGAATCGGCGCCGCGCAGCGTCAAAACCTTCGCGTGAACGCTGATTTTTCCGCGACGCGGAGAACAACCACCCAAAATAAGTTGTCAGGGTTTCGGGGTCGATTCTCCCCGTGTGTCGAATGCTTGCGCGCGCCGGCGCAGCGCGGGCACATCTGATAGAAGGGAGCAATTGCGACAGGTGCGCATTTTCGAACCTCGCGTCATCGCAGCTTCAGCGAGACGCCTTCTTGTTCCCATTGGCGGACGAGGCGCTGGAGGTCTTTGATCGTGGCGTTGAGTTCTTCGGTCGTGCCGACGAGCCCTTCGTAGAGCTTGGGGTCGTTGACCAGCTTGCCGGCGGTGCCTTGGCCGTCGTTGATCTTGGCGATGATCTCGTTGGTCTGCTGCGTGATGCGGGCGGCCTCTTCGAGCCGGGCGCGGGTGAGCTTGCCGAGGTCGGTTAGCTGGGCGTCGGCGTTGCTGACAGTCTTGTTGACGTTCTGCACCGCGCCTTCGAGCCCTTCGACTAGCCGGTCGGCGCGGCCGGTGACGCTTTTGACGTTGTCGCTGGCGATGCGGATGTTATCCAGCGTGGTCCGCAGATCGGCGCTGAACTTCGGGTCGCCGACCACTTTGTTCAGATTAAGCATCGTGACGTGCGCTTCGTCCAGCACTTTGCCGATCTCGTCCAGCCGCTTGTTGAAGCTGGCGATGACGTTGGCCTCGCGAAACTGCTTGGCGGTGGCGGCGAGCTCGACGCTGAGATTGCGAACTTCCGGCGGGAAGATGTCCAGCCCGGTGTAGGTCGCGGTGATGGTCTGCCCGGGCTTGAGCGTCGAGCCGTCGGACGTCTCACTGGGTTGCAACTCGATCCGCGAGCCGCTGCCGAGCAGCGACGCCTGGCGAATATTGGCGGTGATGTCGCCGGGCAGCGGCGGGGCGACCTCGATCTCGGCGTCGAACCAGATGTCCTTCAGATTGGCGTCGCGCCGCACCTTGATCACCCGGCCGACACTGATCCCGCGGAACATCACCGCCGACCCGTCCGATACGCCGTCGGCGCGGTTCGTGATGAAACTGACGACCATCGTCTTAGCGGCAAAAGGAGTGGCAATCTGACCGCCAAAGCGGATGATCATCCAACCGAGAATCGCCAGCGCGATGAGAACCGTTGCACCGACCGCGACATTGCGTCTGTAAGTAGACATAGTGATGACTGTTGGCAAAACTCTAGCCGCAGAACGCATCTTCGCAAAGAGGGCGAGTATATGGGAGCCACGAGCGATAATCTTTATGCCCGTATTAGTGCCAGATTAGGCGCGATGATCATCGCCATCATCATAGGCAGCGGCGCGAGCGCAGCGCTGGCGCAGGAGACCGTACTGCCCAAGGGGATGAAGCGCGTCGAGGGAAAATATCATTATCTGATGTACGACCTGAGCGATGACCAGGCCCGCGAGGCGATGCTGCGGATGGAGGCGATGGTCGACGAGTACCTGGATAGGACGCGGGATTTTTCCGGCAGGCTGGGCGGCGGCAAGCTGCCGTTCATGCTCTTTCGTCGTGAAGAGGATTACCACCGCGCCGGCGGAATGCCCGACACCGCCGGGGTGTTTGACGGCAAACAGTTGCTCGCGATCGCCGGTGAAAAACTCAACGCCGAAACATGGCACACGATCCAGCACGAAGGTTTTCATCAGTTCGCCCATGCGGTTATGGGCGGCGGCATGCCGATCTGGGTGAATGAAGGATTGGCCGAATATTTTGGCGAGGCGGTGTTCACCGGGGATGGATTCGTCAGCGGCGCAATCCCGGCCTACCGGCTGGACCGGGTGCGAAAGTCGATCAATGGAAAACAGTTCAAATCGATCGACGCCATGCTCCAGTTGTCGCACCGTGAATGGAATAACGAGATGAGCGCGATGAACTACGATCAGGCGTGGGCGATGGTCGCATTTCTGGCGCACGGCGACGACGGGAAATATCAGAAGGCATTCGGCCAGTTCATCTCCCAGACCGGCCGGGGGATTCCGTGGGAGAACGCGTGGCAGGCGACGTTCGGGCAGCGCCGCGGCATCGAGGAGCGCATGGAAGCCTGGTGGAATTCGCCGCAGCGTGACGACGCAATCGAGCCGTACGCCCGGGCGGCCACACAGATGCTGAGCAGCTACCTGGCGCGGGCGACATCACAGAAGGATAAGTTCGCGGATATCAAAGAATTACTCGCCGGCATCAAGCAGGGAACCATCCGCCATAACCCGAACGATCTGCTCCCCAAGGGACTCGCAAACGACTGCATCGAACTGGTAGCCGGGCTGGAACAAAAGCGGGGCGTGAAATTCGAACTCACCGCCGTGCCGGTGGGTCAATCACGAACACTGACGCAGCCGGCAATCGTCTGCCGCGTTCCGGATGGCACGACAATCACCGGGACATTCAAGCTGCGAACGGGCAATCGCGTGGGCGTGGTCGAAGCGAAAATCGAACGACCAAAACCGACGCCGGCGACAAAGCCGTCTCGGTAAAAACATTCACCGCACGCGCATCAGCGATGCCAGCTCCTGTTCGCCGGCCTCGCCGGTGATGAAGCGTTTAATAACCGCATCCTCGCTCAACCTGATTTCCTCCGGCGTGCCGTCAAAGCGGATTTTCCCCTCGTGCAGCATCACCAATCGGTCGGCCACCTTAAATGCGGAGTTCATGTCATGCGTGACGACGATGCTTGTGATCTGCAACTCGCGCTGGAGCTTGAGAATGAGCTCATTGATGACGTCGGAACGAATCGGGTCGAGCCCCGTGGTGGGCTCGTCATAAAGGATCACCTTGGGGTTCATCGCGATCGCCCGCGCCAGCGCGACGCGCTTGCGCATCCCGCCGGACAGCTCGGCCGGCATCTTCTGTGCGACATCCGGCAGGCCGACCATTTCCAGCTTCTGCTGGGCGATCGCGTAGATCTCGTCCCTGGGAAGCCGGGTATGCTCGATGAGCGGGAACGCGACGTTGTCGATATTGCTCGACGAATCAAACAAGGCGCTCATCTGAAACAGAAACCCAAAGTTCCGCCGGACATCGACCAGCAGTCGCTCGGGCAACTTATCAATGCGCTTGTCTTCAAAAAACACCTGCCCTTTGTCGGGCTTGAGAAGTCCGACAATGTGCTTGAGCAGCACGCTTTTCCCCGTGCCGGATGCGCCCAGAACAACGACGCACGACCCCGCGGCGATTTCCAGGCTGATGCCGCCGAGCACCACCTGCATGCCGAAGCGTTTATGGAGATTTTTAACAGATACAATCGCCATGATTCACTTTACGTGGCCGGACGTTTCTCGTACTCAGCCGAACAGGCTCCGCATGCCAAAGATCGCGATGTAGAGGTCCTGAAGCATCTTGGCGAGTAGAAAGTTGAGGATCATGATTGCCACAAAACTGGAGACGAAGCTTTCCGTGCACGCGCGCCCGACGCCGCTTGCGCCGGCGCCGCAGGTGAAGCCTTTATAACAACTGATCAACCCGATGGCCCCACCGAAGAAGAACCCTTTGACGATCCCTTCCATGATCTGCCAGGTGTCGATTCCATGCTCGCTGAACTGCCAGTACGGGAACGACGGCACGCCCAGCGTCTTGACCGCAATAAAATAGCCGCCAAGCACGCCGAAAAGAT
>JACMML010000075.1 GCA_014379105.1 Phycisphaerae bacterium | reverse complement strand
CTGGGAGAAGTGCGCTTGACCGCGCCGCGGAGAACCACGGACTGTATCCGTGTGACTTTTCCGGGGCGCGCCGGGTCGCCTCCAGCGGCGGTTTCCTCGCGAGCGAACCGGCCCGCCGGCTCGCCGAGTTTTTCGAGACGAAGGGCCTGCCCGCACTCAAGGCAGAAGATCGACGCGAGCCGATTACCTGATGCAGGCGCGCGCCGGATCAATCGAGAGCATCGCTTTCGCGCATTACCTTCGCTCGCATCGACCATTTCGCGCGATCAGCAGCGCTTCGGAGACAACTTTCGCGGATAATCATTGTTCCGCGCACGAGCTCGAGGGATTGGGACGTGATCGCCGATTACGCGGCCGGTCGGCGGATTTCTTGAACCCAACCCGTTCGCTTCGCTGGAACACGCTTCAATTCTGTCCGTCGTCCCCTATCTATAAAGGTCGCGTAACCGATCCACCGAAGATTCGTTTCACGAAGGCGAACTTATCTTGTGCATCCCGATCAGTGCAGATTGTCGCGATCGCGGCGCATACAATGGATCAATGCCGTCTCATCATCACAAACATCCCGCCCGAAAATCGCCGGCCGAGCAGAAGCAGATCACGCAGGATAAAAGCGAGAGGTCAATCGAGGAGCGTTTGGACGCGCCCTATCGCGAGCGGCACGACCATGACGGCAAGACTGAATTGAATTCTGACCTGCATCACCTGGCGAGGCCGCCGGTGCGCAAGCAGGACTGATTCGAGCGATGGGGCTTGGCGCGCAGCTGTCTGCGTACAGGCGAATTGGCTAGTTCATTCGCGGTTGCGTGGTGCGCAGGTGCTGCTCGACCACGAAGACGAATGCATCGTGCAGCGGCGCGGTCCAGAAGATCGGTTGCAGTCGATCGACGAGAATCCCGGCGTGATCGGCTCCCCGGGCCAGCGCGATTAATTCAGCCCGAATGTCCGCGCACGCGCCGCCCACCGGTGCGGCGGTAATGCCGTCGAAAATCGCGATGCGATGATCCGCCAAAAACTGAATCGCGCAGAACCGCGCCCGATTCGGCCATTCCTCCAAGCAGTTCAAGATCGCCGGAAGCACATCCGCAGTCGGATGAACGCGGACGAAAGAGGCGGGAAGCGGGTGGTCGGGCCAGTGTGTGATGGCGCACTCCGTTAGAAGTCAGACAGGGACGCGACGTTCAACAAGATAAGCGATCCCCTTATGGAAAGCCCGAAAATTCGGCGCAGAGTGGTGTCTCACAGGACAAACGCTGCCAACGACACAACAACATATCGGTCCTCTTTGCGTGCTGATTGTGGATGACAATCCCGATATCGCGTCGGCGCTTGTTTATGCGCTCGAGTCGGCCGATTGCGAGACCGCTGTCGCGCGCGATGCGAACGCGGCGCTGCGTCTGGCAACGGAGAGACGGCCGCACCTGATCATTCTGGACACATCTCTCCCGGGAGGGATCACCGGGATCGATGTGCTGGTGGGGCTGCGCGCGCTGCCACAGACCCGGCAAATTCCGATCATCATCTTCAGCGAATACTCAGAGCCGTCACTCATCGAGCAGGTCTTCGAGCTGGGCGCGAGTGAGTTTTGGGAGAAATCGACGCTGGATCCGTCGCTCGCCGCGGACCGGCTCCGCCGCATTGTGGCGCGCGGACATGTGGATCGCTCAGCCGCTTCGGGCGAGCAACGTCAGTTGCCGTGACACCGTTGTCGATGTCAGGCCGTCACGATCTTCTTGGCGATGATGACGATCGTCTCTCCACGCTTGACGTATTTGCGCGCCGATTCCTCGCCTTCGATCGTCACGTCGCTGCCCAGTAAGCGCTCGGCTTCGGCGCGAACGGCAGCAACGTCCACCTGAGTCTTCTTGCCCGTGCCGTCGATGAGAACCCATCCGGTGCTCTCGGCGGGCGTGCGAGCAAGGAGCTTGTTCTCGCGCGTCATGAGCTTTTCGTCTCGGGTCTTGAGCCCGAGGTCTTTTCCTAATTGGCCTGTGAAGCTGGACATGGGTTCATCTTAACGCGGAAACGCGTCCGAGTTGAGCCTCGTCCGATAATCATCTGACTGGTTCCCGATCAACCACTGTGGCGCGCTTGGGCTCAAATCAGCAAAAACTCGTATGTTGTGGGTTTAACTGTTGTCCCCTGCACCGCCGACATTCAAATAGAAAGTGTGGTGCTGCAGTGGTGAAACGAGTCAAAGATTTCTGGAATAACCTGGCGACCGACGAGCGCGGCGGCGAAGTGCTGGAATACGCCCTGATCGCCGGGTTGATCGTGGTCGCTGCGATCGGCGTGATTGCCGCGGTCGGCACCAAGGTGCTGGCACGCTGGACATCGCTGCGCTCGAGCATCTGAGCCGAATTGCCGACGGCATGCGTGGTCTGGGCGGCCGAACCCGCGCGGATCCGCTCCCGTTCACCCCGGCGCGGTTACGTGGTTCGCGTTTACTCGTGACCGATCGCCTTGCGCTGGTTGACCCACCCGATTTCCCCGCAGGTAGATGCGTGCGCCAAGCTCCGAAGCCCGCGACATTTTTCTGCTCCACCTGAAAAAATCGATCGTCCGCTCACCGACCCTCAGCAATCACCGCGGCCGATGCGCGTTTGCTGTCGCGTGCGCCCGCGCCTGCAAAAAGAGTCAGCTGTGAAGACGGGAACTTCAGCGCGTTTAGATGATCCGACCTGCCTCTGGAGAGCCAAATGACGCAGTATCTTGGACTTCGAATCGATTTTTCTCGAAATTTCAGTTGACGCACTTCTCACGTGCGTTTAATCTTGCGTCTACACATCGGGTTGGCTTTGTACAGCCAAGTCTGGTTCTCATATCTGAACTTCCGCATCTACGCGGACGGAGTTGGAACATGTCGAGGCAGGAGAATTGCGTTACTTCCAAGGCGGTGTTGTCCGGCTTGGCGGGTGCTGCAGCGCTGGCGTCTGGAATGTCGGCTTATGCGGCTCCTCAGGCGTTCAACACGCTTCCCGCGAACATCGGTCCCCCGGTTCCGGCTGGCACCACCGGCGGTCCGGTGAACTGGGATGCCAACGGCGACGGCGCCACAGATTTCGTCTTTAACTATCGGCACCCGAATTCGACCGGCACGACCGGCGTGGTTTGGCAAGCCAACATGAACCCCGTGAGCTCGACCGGCGCTGCCGTCGTCGGGTACCTCGGTACGTTCATCAGCTACGCGAGCAACCTCGCGATGAACGCCCCGATCGGTCCCGCGCTCAACGCTGGCGCCAGCTTCCGTACGGCTGCCCAGGTGACGCTCGGTTCGGTCTATCGTTCGGGCGGCGTCCCCACGCCGTACGGCGGGTTCGCGGCTGGTT
>JACMML010000074.1 GCA_014379105.1 Phycisphaerae bacterium | reverse complement strand
GCCGCCGGTGCCGCAGGTATCCAGCACCGGCTCGTACAGCGCCACCTCGATCGGCACGACCTTCTCGCGCATCACGCCCGCGGCGCCGATCAATTCATCAAGGCAAACGCCTTTTGTCGCCAGCCCCACCAGCAGCCCGGCAATCTGCGCGTCGGAGGCCTCTCCGGACATAATGGCCTCAAACGCGGCGCGCGCTTCGTCCCGCGACAAGTGCTGGCGGTTGATGAGTTTGTGGAGGAAATCCCGCATCAGACTTTCCGTATTATGGCAATAGCATCGGATATTGACGGTTTTAAAGCTGCCATCGCGTTGAACCAAGGTCGAGCGTTAAGATGAAAACCAATTCGCTCTGCGGCATACTGTTTTGGCTGGTTATTCCCATCGCAATCCCAACTTACGCCAATGAGCGCATTCGAATGGATGAGCCGCCGGCTTGTAGAAATAGCTATATGGTTCATTTACATCGCCGACATACAAAGCGCCTCGTCGTCTTGGATCAGGGAGGACAACTACATCGCCAATCCGGATACTGCGAAACATCTCTAGATAACGGCGGACGTGCGCCTTAATTTTTCCGTAGCACGCTACCGACAGTGGAATTGACACAACCTTCGTCAGATCGCCTACGGCAGGCCAGCCTATCCGTGCGATTTTGTGCAGTAAGCAATAGTCAACGTAATTAAAGCCTGTTTTTGGACATGCAGGAGGCTCATCCGCTATATGACAGAGCGCGGCGGCTGGATTATTGTGAAGCGTTCTACCGTTGCTGCGAATCAGATAATAATTGTTTGGCGGCACTGTCACTCCACCACGCTAGCCCCATCCGTCGCATTCGTTGCGAATGCTACCGGGTCGATCTTGTACTTGCCGCGATAGGATTTCTTGATCTCCGCCATGAAATTATCGACGCTGCGCGGCAGGACAAGGGAAACCGTGCAGCCGCCGAAGCCGCCGCCGGTCATTCTTGATCCGTAGACGCCTTTGATGTTCATCGCCGTTTCGACCAGATAATCCAGCTCCGGAACGGTTATTTCATAGTCGTCGCGCATCGAGTCGTGGCTTTGGACCATCAATTTGCCGGCCGACTCGTACCGCTGGGTTTTGAGGTCTTCGGCGTAGCGGAGGCAGCGTGTGTTTTCGGTGACGACGTGCCGGCAGCGCCGGTAAACCACATCGCTCAGCGCGCTTTTGGCCTGCTCTATCTGAGCGATCTGGATATCACGCAGCGCTTTAACCGATGGATTGGACTTCTGGAAATGCCGCACGCCTTCTTCGCACTGGCTGCGGCGCTCGGCGTATTCGCCGCCGGACAGTTCGTGCTTGACCATGCTGTTGACGATAACGACACTGAGGTCGTTGGGATTGAGCGGAATGAACTGTTTGGAGTTATCGCGGCAATCCAGCAGCATCGCGTGCCCGGCTTTTCCGCCGGCGACGATTGTCTGGTCCATGATGCCGCAGGGAACGTCGGCGTATTTGTGCTCCGCCTTCTGGCACAGCAGCGCCAGGGATGACAAATCCATCTCCTGCCCCGCCAGCGCGAGCATCGAGCGGGTCGTGCCGACTTCCATCGCCGCCGAGCTGCTCAGGCCGCCGCCCATGGGGAGGGTGTTGACGATCAGCACGTCCATCCCGACCAGCGGCACGCCTTTTTCCAGCAGCAGCGCGACCGGCCCGCGGACATAATTGCCCCACTTTGGCTCGCCTTTTGTGATCGTGCCGGTAAGCGACATCTCCACCGCTGCGCCCGGGAAAAGTGACGACTTGGCGACCACTTTTCCGTCGGTCCGCGCGCGGCACACAAAGAACACCTGCGGCTCGATCGCCATCGGAAACACAAACCCGTCATTGTAATCGGTGTGCTCGCCGATCAGATTCACCCGCCCGGGCGCGCGGATGATGTGAACCCGCCCGCCGGCGCCGAACTGCTTCGCAAAATCGTCTTTAAGCTGCTGCGTATTCATGGAACCCGCCGAGTCTAGGACAAAGCTTCGCAGGCGGCAATCCGCACTCCATCGCGCATTGGCAGAGGGTGTGGCTAGGTGTTTAGAGCCGCCCGGATCAGGTTTCGAATGTACTTCGTCTCCTGAAGCAGTGTATTCGCCTCAGCGGCGCTAGTCGTTCGACCCTGATAGCGAACCTCGACCGCATAATCCGTGATCCTTGCCATCGATGGTCGGAGAGTCGACCACAGCGGCTCGACGGCGATCGCGAGGTCCAGCAACCGCTCCAGGTCGTGAATCCTGGGAAAAGAGATCGTAGCTTCTGCGAGTCGGGCTTTGAGGTATTTTTCCACACATTGCTGCAGGTGGAAGCAAACGATGTCGCGGCTGTGCTTCTTTCGGGAGCGACGCAGCAGCAATGCGGCCGCGAAATCGGCCTCAGCTTTTTCGACCCATTCGCGCGTCGCCTGCTTCATGGAGCACAATTCCCTTTGAAGTAACCTCGCGGAGGAAAGGGTCATTCACCGCCATACGACGACGAATCTCACCGGGTGACCGAACGATGAGGTCCATGGGAAAAGCGCGCGGGCACGCTAAGCGGATCCGGGTCGCGGCCTGAGCGGCCGGACCTTTGTGGGGCATGATGACCATAAGATCGACATCCGAATCCGCCGTGGGGCTGCCGTAAGCGTAGGAGCCGAACAGAATGACCCGGGTCGGATGGAATCGCGCCACAACCGAGTCAACGAATGCTCGAATGTTTTCACGAGAAACCATTTTCGAAGCTTATCGTAAGGCCGAAGCGGTAGAAAGAGTTTACATGAATTTCAAATGGGACAATCCCGACGCGTTCTCGTTGATCGTTACTTCAATGCGCCATGAGTTCGACGGCGCGGGCGTTACCGCTATATTCGCCTCTGCATGACCCCACGTTTCATCGTTTTCGACGGCAACGAAGGCTGCGGCAAGTCCACGCAGGCGCGGCTGCTCCAGCAACACCTCCAGCAATCGGGCATCGCCAGTATTCTGGTGCGTGACCCGGGCACCACCCGCATCGGCGAGCTGATTCGGGCGATTTTGCTAAACCCCGATCACGACGAAATGGGCATGCGCTGCGAAATGCTCCTCTACATGGCCGCCCGGGCGCAGATGATGAAGGAGGTGATCCAACCCGCGTTGGACGCCGGGAAATGGGTCATTTCCGACCGATTTGCCAGCAGCACGCTCGCGTACCAGCTCGGCGGCGACGGACTGACCGCCGAGCAGATCCGCCAAACCGCTGACATCGCGATCGCCGGGCGCTGGCCGGACCTGACGCTGATCCTTGATCTGCCGGTTCACACAAGCCAGTCGCGCGTCACGGCCAAATTTCTCCACAAGACCAACACGCTCTTTGGCGTCGAGACGCAGGAAGTGAAGGACCGTATTGAGAAGCGTAATCGGGACTATCACGAGCGTGTTCGGCAGAATTTTCTCGAGCAGGCCAGAGCATTTCCGGATCGATACCGCGTGATCGACGCGGATCGGCCGGCGGAAGCGGTTCAGAAGGATGTGGCCGGCGAGCTACGGGTGTGATCTTCCATGGGCGATGTATTTGCGCATATTCTCGATCAGTCCGAGCCGATCGGACAGATTCTCGCCGCGTACCGTAACGGCCGGCTGCCGCATGGCGTGATTTTCGCCGGGCCCGCGGGCGTTGGAAAGGGAACCGTAGCGACCGCGCTGGCGAAACTGTTTCTGTGTGATGATGGGAAGGACGTCTACGCGATGGGTCTGATCGATGCGGGAACCCACCCGGATTTTCACCTGATTACCAAGGAACTCATCCGACTCACCAGCAAGACGTCCAAAGCAACGACTTTGTCGATCGATGTGGTTCGCGATCACCTTGTCGCGCCGGCGATGAAAAAAAGCGTGACCGGAAAGGGGAAAGTGTTCGTGGTCGAAGAAGCCGATCTGATGCAGGCCGCGGCGCAGAACTCGATCCTCAAGACGCTCGAAGAACCGGCCGGGCGGTCACTGATCATTCTGCTTACGCCCAAGCCCGATGATTTGCTCCCGACGATCCGTTCACGCACGCAGATCTTTCGGTTCGGGCAACTGAGCGATAAAACGGTGTTCGCGCAGCTCAAGCTTCGCGGCCACGATCCTAAGACCGCCGAGTCCGCGACGCGCCTCGCCGACGGCTCGCTCGGCGTCGCGCTCCGATGGATTGAAGACGGCGTGGTCGCCCAGGCGGAGGATTTGGCGTCCCACGTCAACGGCCTGCTTATGGGCCGGCCCACTGCCGACCTCGCCGATTGGCTGAAGTCGGCCTCGGACGCATACGCGGTGCGACAAATCGAAAAAGACGAGTTGACGAGCAAGGACAATGCGACGCGCACCGGCATCATCGTCTATCTGGATCTCCTCGCCCGCCAGTTTCGCAAGGCGTTGCGCGAAACCGACGATGACCAGCTGCTAGAGCGCCTGTGCGAAGCGATAGACGCTGTTTACCGGGCGCAGTCCTATCTGGAAAGTAACGTGAACATCTCGCTCGCTCTGCAGCAGCTCGGCTCAGCCCTGGAGCGGTTATTCAGCGTATCTATTGTGAGCCGCTAACTTCCCAGCCGTGATTCGGCGTTTACTTCCCGGTCCTGGCGGCGATTTCTTCGACCGAAGCGATGTTCCGATAGGGGATGTGTACCGACCGGTCGGACTTGGGGAAGTAGTAGAAGAGTTCCGATTTGCCGAACGCAAAATTATCAGGATGGGTGATGTCGTAGCGCTGCCCGCCATTGGTGAAAATGCGCACGGGCTTGAAATTCGGTCGTCGGATAAGGTCTTTCAGTGCGTCAATCATCGTGCCTGCCTTTCGCCAAATGATAACGTGATGAATTGGCCGTTTGAAGGTCAAAGCCGTCGGGTTCGGCACTGTAGCCTGATAAGGGTTGCTCAACGGCCTAATATCTCGATACTAGATAATTCGGGTTTTGTCTTCAAAACTCCACGGCACGGGCATCTAGCCCGGCTGATTTCCCCAAATGCCTCCCGCTGCCGGTGAGGAGTTAGACGAGTAAACGATCGATGTCGGATAAAACAGAACACCCGGAACTCCCCCAGGCTTTTGCGGCGCTCGGGGTTAGGAACAGCGTCCTCAAAGGTCTGGCCGAGCTTGGCTATATCACGCCGTCGGAGATTCAGTCACTGCTGATTCCCAAGGCGCTCACCGGGGTGGATCTGCTCGGGCAGGCGCGCACCGGAACCGGGAAAACCGCTGCGTTCGGAATACCCATCCTCTGCGGCGCCGAGAAGGGCCGCGGCGTGCAGGCGTTGATCCTGACGCCGACGCGCGAACTCGCGGTGCAGGTGGATGAAGAGATTCGCCGGATCGCCAAGCACACGCCAATCCGCTGCATCTCAGTGTACGGCGGGCAGAAAATTCGCGGCGATATCATTGCGCTGGAGACCAACCCCGAGATCGTCGTCGGAACGCCCGGCCGTGTGATCGATCTGCTCGATCGGCGTATGCTCTGGCTCGACGATATCCGTTTCATGGTGCTCGACGAAGTCGACCGCATGCTCGATATCGGTTTCCGCGACGACATCCGCAACATCCTGACGCGCCTCAAAGGCATGCGACAGGAATCGGGAGAAGCCAATTCGTCCGGCGCGCCGCAGGGTCACCAAACGATCTTCGTATCGGCCACGTTCACCGAAGAGATTGAGCGGCTTGCACGCAGGTACATGCGCGAGCCGGTCGAGAAACTCGTGGCTCCGGGTGCTGATGACAAGCCGACGGTGGAAAACGTCGAACAGGGGTATTACTCCGTACAGCCGTGGGATAAGTACCGGCTGCTGCGGGCACTGCTGAAGCAGGAACAGCCGGACCTGGCGATCGTGTTCTGCCGCACCAAGCACGGCGCGGAGAAGCTGGCGAACAGCCTGACGCATGACGGAATCAGTTGCCGCGAAATTCACGGCAATTTGCGGCAAAGCAAGCGCGACCAGGTGATGAAGGGCTTCAAGCACGGCAAGTTCGACGTGCTGGTCGCGACCGACTTGGCCAGCCGCGGCATCGACGTCGCGGGCATCAGCCACATCATCAACTATGACGCGCCCGAAGACCCGGAAGTCTACGTTCACCGCATCGGTCGAACGGCCCGGATGGGCGCCGGCGGCAAGGCGTTTACGTTTATCACGCGCGAGCAGGGTGATGAACTGACGCGGATCGAGAACATGATCAATATGATCATCCCGCCGCTGACAATCGACGGCTTTGAGCATCGCCAGCCGCCGGAGCAGCGCGGCGCGCCAGTCGCGCCGCCGCCGGTGGCGGCTGAACCGACGGTTTCGCCAAAGAACGGGATGCGCCTCGGCGCCAAGATGCCGCTGCGCCGGCGTCGCCGGTAGTCGCCGGCGGTAAACTTTCCCTGACCAGATCGACCGGCCCGCGCCATACAATCCGCCCACGCGATTATCGGGCGAGTCTGCGCGCCAATAATCGCGTTGTTTCATTTTTACCGGCAGTAGTGACGTTTTCTATTGTTCGATAAGCTTGTTATGAACCGCGCTGTACTCCTCCAATCGGTCATCGAAGCACTGGAAACTCGCCAACTGCTCGCGGCCGTCTATCCGACCGCGGACGAGCAATACATGGTGGAGTTGCTCAATCGCGCCCGCGCCAATCCGGTTGCCGAGGCGCAGTCCTTCAACGGCTATAACGACGGTCGCGGCAATACGTATAACGGTGATTTAAACGAAGGCCTCTCGAGTGAGGCGATCTCGTCGGCCTCCAAGCAGCCGCTGGCGATTAATCCATTCCTGACCGACGCCGCGCGCACGCACAGCCAGTGGATGGTGGATAACGACACCTTCTCCCACACCGGTGCCGGCGGAAGCAGCATCGGCTCGCGCGAAGAGGCTGCGGGATACAGCGGGGCGAGCACGTGGGGCGAGAACATCGCCGCCAACTGGGGTTATCCGCAGCCGCCGGTGCCGACCGAAACAGTTTCGGATCAGCACCGCAGCCTGTTCACAGACATGTCCATCCCCGGCCGCGGGCATCGGACGAATCTCCTGAGCAATAGCTTCAAAGAAGTGGGCGTCGGCGTCGCAACCGGACTCTGGCCGATGCAGGGATATAACTACCAGGCGCTGGCGACCACGCAGGATTTCGGAACCAAATCCACGACCTATCTCACCGGCGTCGCGTATGCCGACACCACCAGCGCCAACAGCTTTTACACCCCCG
This sequence comes from Phycisphaerae bacterium, assembly GCA_014379105.1. Taxonomy (GTDB): domain Bacteria; phylum Planctomycetota; class Phycisphaerae; order Tepidisphaerales; family Tepidisphaeraceae; genus JACMML01. The sequence goes on along the minus strand of JACMML010000074.1, from coordinate 15,674 downwards.
GTGAGGGTCTATCCGGTGTGACCGTGCAAGCGGTGCGCATCAGCGACGGCCACACCGTCAGCACCACGACCTGGGCAAGCGGCGGCTACAGCCTCGCGCTGGGCGCGGGCAGCTATAACATCCAGGCAACCGGCGGGGCGCTCGGTTCGACCATTTATTACAACAACGTCACCGTTGGCTCGGAGAATGTGAAGCGTGATTTTGTCGCCGGGCACACCGCCGATCCGAACCCGGGCGGGCCTGCCCCGACGCCGTTTGCCAAGGTCGTCAGCCGGACGCTCGTCGTGACCGGAACTTCAGGCGGGGATGCGATTACGCTCACGCTGAAGGGTTCCAAATACGTCGCATCGATGAACGGGGCATCATTGTCGTTTTCCACCTCGCTGGTTGATTCAATGGCCGTCAAAGCGGGAGCGGGGAATGACACGGTCGTGAACGCCACCGCCGCACCGGCGTACCTCGAAGGCAGCGACGGTAAGGACAATCTCACCGGCGGGCCGGGAAACGATTCGATCTACGGCGACGGCTCGAATGATTATCTGGATGGCGGGGCAGGAAACGACCAGATTGTCGGTTCCGGCGGCGCGGACGTGATTAAAGGCGGCAACGGCAACGACCGCATCTACGGCGGGGCAGGAATCGACAATATCGATGCCGGTGCCGGCAATGACCGGCTCTATGGCGGGGATGGAGCCGACTCCCTTTACGGAAATAAAGGCAACGACATCCTCGCCGGTGACGCCGGTGCGGACTACCTGCACGGCGGCGCCCACAGCGATACAGCCGATACAGACAACCTGGATACCCGCGTTGCGATCGAGGTCCTCAGCTAAAACTTGACCAGCCAAAACATAACCACCTAAGTGCCTTCCTCAGCGACGGTTCTGTGACATGCTTCCCGGATGGATAATTTGGTGTTCCATCCGGCGGGAAACCGCTATGCTCCATTGTCCATGAACCGTGCCGTACCCGCCTCATTGATTATTGAAGGCCTTGAATCCCGATTGCTGCGAGCCGCCGTCTTCCCGACGGCGTATGAGCAGTACATGGTGGAGTTGATCAACCGCGCGCGTGCCAACCCGGTCGCCGAGGCGGCGCGATTCGATACCTACGAGGATGACCGCGGCGTGGTTTTCAGCGGCGACCTGAACGAAGGCATCCCCCCCGGCACGATCTCCGCGGCCGCCAAGCAGCCGCTGGCGATCAACCTATTTCTCACCGACTCCGCCAGATCGCACAGCCAGTGGATGGGCGCCAATCACACCAAGTCACACGTCGGACTTGGCGGGAGCCTGCCCGCGGGGCGCCAGGCGTCGGCGGGGTATACGGGTGCGACTGCGTCGGAGGAGAATATCGATATCGAATTTTCTATCGACCCGATTCCCGCGGTAACCAGCATCGCCGAGCAGCACGGCAATCTTTTTACTGACCTGATCCTCTCCGGCCGCGGGCATCGCAAGAACATTCTTAACGCGGCGTTCAAGGAAGTGGGCGTAGGCATCTCGGCCAATACCTGGAACCTCCCCAACGGCATCAATAATTCGCAAGAGACTACGATCGATTTCGGCGCGAAGAGCACGACTTTCCTCACCGGCGTGGCGTACGCGGATAAGGTCACCAAAGATAACTTCTACACCCCCGGCGAAGGCTGGAGCGGCGTGACCGTCAAAGCCACCCGCGTCGGTGACGGGCAAGTCTTCAGCACCACCACCTGGGCCAGCGGCGGGTACACCCTCGCGCTATCGGCCGGAAAATACAACATCCAGGCGTCTGGCGGATCGCTGGGCTCGACTGTCGTTTATGAAGGCGTCACGGTCGGATCGGAAAACGTGAAGCGCGATTTCGTAACCGGGCAGGCATCGGTGCTCACGATCGGAAAGCTGGTCGGATCCACACTGGTGATCAACGGTACCAGCGCCGCCGATACGATCAGCGTCGCGCCCAAAGGTTCGTACCTTGTGGCGACGATGAACGGCAACAGTCAGAAGTTCACCGCCTCGCTGATCGCAGAACTCGCCATCAAAGGCGGGCAGGGGAACGACACAATCACCAACGCCACAGTGCTCGGGGCCTATCTCGAAGGCGGCGACGGTAAAGACCACCTCACCGGCGGCAGCGGCAATGACTCAATCTACGGCGACGCCTCGAACGACTACATTGATGGCGGCATCGGCCGGGATCAACTCGTCGGCGCCGGCGGCGCCGATCTCATCCTCGGCGGCAGCGGCAATGACCGCATCTACGGCGGCTCGGGTAACGACGTCCTCAACGGCAATTCCGGAAGCGATCGCGTCCTCGGCGGCGACGGTGACGACCAGATCGCCGGCGCGAATGGCAACGACATCCTCGCCGGTGAAGCCGGCGCCGACATCCTTAACGGCGGGGCGATGCGCGACACCGCCGACACCGACTCCCTCGACACCCGCATCGCGATTGAAGTGCTGAGCTAGCCTGCGGATAAGGCATTGCGGTTGAGAAATCGCGCCCTTTTGTAACCACCGGTTCCACGCATTTTCGCTATCTCCCGTACAATACGTCGCATGAGATCAGCGATCGCGTTCCTGTTCTGCATCCTGATGATGACCGGGGCGGTTCTTGCTCAAACGAGCATGCCCACCACCCGGCCGGCGCGCGCGATCGTGCTGGATGTTAAAGGTGAGATCAACGATTTCACCGCAAGCCAGTTAAAGAGACGCATCGAAAAAGCCAAGGCCGCGGGTGCGGATACGATCATTCTGGATATCGATACGCCCGGCGGCGCGGTGGGCGCGGCGCTGGAGATGTCGCGGCTTTTGAAGCGCGAAGGCACCACACTCAACACCATCGCGTTCGTCGATCCCATGGCGTACAGCGCCGGAACGATGATCTCCCTTGCGTGCCGCGAGATCGTCATGTCTCCGGGCGCGATGCTCGGCGACTGCGCGCCGATCCTGATGAGCCAAAGCGGCGGCTTGGAACAGATCACCGGCGCCGAGCGCGCGAAGATCGAGAGCCCCATCGTCGCCGATTTCGAAGATTCCGCCGAGCGCAATGGCCACGATCCGCTGATCGCGCGCGCCTTCGTGCAGTTCAAGTTGACGATTCATTACGTCCAAAGCCCGGATGGCGTGAAGCGATTCGTTTATCCGAAGGAATACGACCGGTTGATCGCCGAAGGTTGGAACGTTGTGCCGGGGGTGAAAGACCCGGTGGATGACGAATCCACGCTGCTGACTGTCAGCGACACCACCGCCGTTGCGCTGGGAATCGCCAGCGGCTCGTTTGAGAGCATTGACGACTTCGCCGCGGCGCGCGGCCTGACGATCATCGATCGCTATGAAACCACCGGCGGCGAGGCGCTGGTCGCGCTGCTGGGCAGTTCGCAGGTGCGCGCGCTATTGAGCGCGGCGTTCATGCTGTCGATCTACATGGCGTTCAGTAAACCCGGCACCGGCGTGCCCGAGGCGATTGTGGTGTTTCTCGGTGCGTTGCTGCTGGGTGTTCCGCTTCTGACCGGCCACGCGAGTTGGCTGGAAATCGCGCTGATCATCTTCGGCATCGGCCTGCTTGCGGCGGAGTTGTTCGTCATCCCCGGCTTCGGTATCGCCGGCGTGACGGGGATCGTGCTGATCCTTGCCGGCCTGGTGCTGACATTCGTTCCGAGCGAGGCGCCTGGTTTGCCCAGCGGGCCCGAATCGCCGATCGGGCCGCGGATTGTCCCGCAGTTGCCGCAGACGCGGGATGGAATCAAGGAAGGGCTGTTGATTGTCACAACCGGCATGCTCGTCTCACTGGGTCTTTGGTTCTGGCTGGCGCGGTACCTGCACAAGGTGCCGTATATGAACCGGCTGGTGCTGAACACGGTCGTCGGCTCGAGCCCCGAGGCCGGCGTGGATCTGGCGCGCCAAGCGGTTGATTCCGCGTGGCCGATGGTCGGCAGCGAGGGTGTCGCTGCGACAGACCTGCGACCGGGCGGCATGGCGAGATTCCATGACGCGATCATCAACGACGACCGCAACACCGACGTCATCAGCGATCACGGCTTCGTCGCCGCCGGGAGTCGCATTCTGGTCAAACGCAAGGTCGGCGCGGAGATCGTGGTCCGTGAAATTTAATCGAGCTTCGGTAGTTTTGGGACAAATATGCTGATCTGGTTTTGCATCCTCCTGGCATTGGCGATCGTGATGCTCGTGTCGGAAATCTTCCTGCCCAGCGGCGGTGTGCTTGGCGTCGTGGGGCTGTTGTGCCTGCTGGCGGCAGTGATCATCTGTTTCTTCATCAATCGGTGGCTGGGCGCTGGCGTAAGCCTGGCGCTGCTGGTCATTACGCCGTTCGCGGTCGCGGGGGCGATGAATGTGTGGCAGCGCACGCCGATCGGGCGGCGCATGATCCTCAAAACGACGATGGGCTACGCCAACGTCCCAACGGTGCTGATCGGTACCGCCGGCGTCGCGCTCACCGAGCTGCGGCCGATGGGAGAGTGTGAATTCGGCGATACCCGTATGCAGGCATGCAGCGAAATGGGCGTGATCGTCAGCGCCGGATCGCCGGTGAAAGTGATTTCCATTACCGATGGCATCGCCACGGTGCGGCCGTTGACACCTGAATCAATGTAATCGAACGCGATCGCGTATAGACTGACAACCGTAAAAGGAGCCTGACTCATCATGAATTTTTCCGCTTTCCCACTCGCCCAGATGGCTACGTCCGACCTCATTCTCTATGGCGTGATCGGCGTCGTGCTGATCCTGCTGCTGATCGCCGTATTTCTCTTTTTCGGATTCATCAACCTTTACGTGCAGGCATGGGTCTCGGGTGCACGCGTCGGATTTATTGATCTGTTCGGCATGTGGCTTCGGAAGGTAAACCCCAACCTGATCGTGGCGGCACGGATTCAGGCGACGCGCGCCGGTCTGGACATCGACGGCCCGGAGATGGAATCGCACGTACTCGCCGGCGGCAATCTGATGCGCGTGATCACGTCGATGATCGCCGCGAATAAAGCCAACATCGAGTTGAACTGGAAGACCGCGACCGCGATCGACCTGGCCGGCCGCGATATTCTGGATGCGATTCAGACGAGCGTGAATCCGAAGGTCATCGATGTGCCCAACGCGCAACTGGGCCGCAGCACGATCGACGGCGTGGCCAAGAACGGCATTCAACTCAAGGTCAAAGCCCGCGTGACCGTGCGGACCAACATTCAGCGCCTCGTCGGCGGGGCGACCGAGGAAACGATCATCGCCCGCGTCGGCGAAGGCATCGTGACCGCGATCGGATCGGCCGAAGATCACTCCGACGTGCTGCAGAACCCCGACCACATTTCCAAGGCCGTGCTCGCCAAAGGCTTGGACGCGAATACCGCGTTCACGATTCTTTCGATCGATATTGCGGATGTGGACGTCGGCGAAAACGTCGGCGCGAAGCTGCAGACCGAGCAGGCCGAGGCGGATAAGAAGCGTGCCCAGGCCGAAGCCGAGAAGCGCCGCGCGATGGCGGTCGCGCTGGAACAGGAAATGATCGCCGAGCAATCCAAGAACCGCGCGCTGGTCGTGCTCGCCGAAGCAGAAATCCCCAAAGCGATGGCCGAGGCGTTCCGCGCCGGCAACTTCGGCATCATGGACTATTACAAGATGAAGAACGTGCAGGCCGATACATCGATGCGCGATGCCATTGCGCGGTCGGATGATTCGAAGTCGAAATAGATGAGTGGTGTTTGGTATTTGGTGTTTAGCGTTTGGAGGCAGGTGCGAACCGTCGCTCTCTTCCCCAAGCCCCAAGCCCTAAACACAAAACACAAAACACAAAACACAAAACACAAAACACAAAACAATGCTCCTCAACCAGATCATGCTCGCGACAGACTCAGACCCGACGCTCAAGATCATCATCGGCGTGATCTTCGCGGGTATCTGGGTCGTGGCACAGCTGGCGTCGGCGCTGGGGAAAAAGAAAGACAAGACGCCCGAGGCCGATTATCCGATCCCGATGCCGGACCACCTTCCCCCGCAACCACCGCCGCGCCGGCCGCCGCCATTGAGCAAACGACAGGAGGATTATCCGCAGCGGCAGGTGGACACGGACCAGACGAGCACGCAGTCGCGGCAGCGCCCATCGGCTGAGCGGCAAAAGAAGAAAGTCGTCGTCGTGCGCGAGCCGTCGGTTGTCATACCGCGTCAGCCACCGCGGCAAAAGGCCAGCCCGCCCCAGCGCCGTTATCAGCCGCAATCACAGACGCTGCAATCACCGGCCCGCGCCCCGGCGGTCCCCACGCCGACAGCGCGAGGATCAATGACGAGCGAATCGGCGTTTGAGGAGTCGACATTTCGTCCAGCTATCCGCAATCTACAGCCGGCCGTGCCGAGGCGTGCCACCGATGTGCCCATAAAGGCTCAAAGTCTCCGCGCCCAACTTGTCCCAGCCAATCTCCGCACGCAGTATGTCCTGACCGAGATACTCCGCCCGCCGCTGGCGTTACGAGATGAAACGGCAGACCCGTGGCGGCCGCAGTAGGCGGGATGTCTTTAGCTGATAAGTCTGCACTCGGGGCCACGTGTTTTTCCGCTCTTTGTCAGATCTTAATTGAGAAAATCTTCTTGAAGATGGATTATGCTGTTGCCGAAGAATCGCATGGCCCGATAACTGTCCTTCGGAAGACGACATTTGTGCATGCGTCGGCCGCGATGTGCCAACAACTGGAATATTCAATGAAGAAGCAGAGCAAGACCCCCAAGGATAAAACCAAAGCCTCGGCCAAGCCCGCGGGCAAGAGCCCGACCCGCAAGACCGGCCTGCCGCCGGCGACGGCGACGAAGAAGTCGGCCGCGGTCGTAAAGACCGTCCCGGCGGTTGAGACACCCGTCGTGGCCGACGCGGTGGTCACCGCCGCGGCAACCGTCCCCGCCGAGAGCAGTCCGGTCATCGCCGCGGTGCCGGAACAGGCGCCGACGATCGACCTGCGGCCGATGATCACCGAGCTCCGCAGTGAGACCGCCGAGACCGCGATCGAAGCGATCGAAGCGCTTGGCGCAACCCGCGACGAGCGCGCCGTCGCTCCGCTGCTGGAAGTGTTGCGTAACGAAGACGGCTATTTCCACGTCGTCACCCGCGCCGCCGCCGCGATGGCGCTCGGCAAGCTCGGCCGGGCATCGGCCGCCGACGGACTGCTGGTCGCGATCCACGACTCGCAGGCGGAGGTCAGCACCGAGTCGATCCTCGCGCTTGGCGAACTGCGCGCCGCCGGAGCGGTGCCGCAGTTGATCGAGATCGTTCAGAACTACAACAACTACTACCTCGACGTCACCCGCCACGCCGCCATCCGAGCCCTGGCCCGGCTCGGCGACGCCAGTGCCCGTCCCGCGCTGACCAACATCAGCCACAGCGACTGGGAAGACGCCGCGATAACCAATGCGGCGCGCGATGCGCTGTCGCAGATCTGATTGCGAAGTAAGTTACTTTTGCAAAGATCAATGCGTCGCGATGCTCTGGCATCGCGACGCATTTTTCATGCAGGAGCACAGTCTTGTTGCCAGCGTAGAGCGTGCAAACGGTGTGGATTTAACGTTTGATCGCGAACGCGGCTATCTCGATCCGCTTCATGCCCATGCATGATGAATAGAAACATGTGATGCCGACGGAGCGCGAGAAGTCGGCAAATCGGATTACTCTCGCTGATTCCACTTAACGCCGCCGGCGAAGCAGCGCAAGCGCCGTTGCGGCGATCGGCAAGAGCGCCACCGGTTCGGGGATCGAGCCGGCGAACGGTGTGAGATACACCGCGCCGAGCATGTCGCCGTAGTCGGCGGTGCCGGGGGTGGTGACGACTGCGGTCAGGCCGATGAGTTGCCAGGTGGCGCCGACTTTCACCCACCAGCCGCCGCCGGAATCGAACTCCGCGACGTTTGCCTCGAACGGCCGCTTGGTGAGCCCGTCGAGTCCGGTGCCGGTCGGGCCGTCGAAGTCGGCGAATATGAACGGCGTATCCTGATACGGAATATAAGTCGGCTCGCCGTCGAGGTCGGAATCATAAATTTTATTGTAACCCTGTAGCAGCGAGTAGGAATTATCGTTCGGCGATGACGTGACGTTATACCCGTTGCCGCTGCCGAGCGGCGTGCCGATCTGCCGGCCGTAGCCGCCGATGGCGACGTCATTGTTCGCTAGCGCCCCCGTGAAGATCGGCGCAAACGCCAGAGTAGGCGTCGAATCATCTGATACCCTGACGACCGTGAAAATGCGTGCGTCGATATTCGGTCCGAGATTCACTTCGGTGCCGGCACCTGCGGCCTTCTTATAAGTGCCGGCGTTGACGCCGGTCGGGATTGTGAATTCGACGTTAGGGGATGGATTGGGATTTGACGTATGGCGGACGGTGAGAATCTTGTTGGTGCCGACGACGATCGCGGTCCCGTTGGGTGTGAACCCGCCACTGGCGCCGTCGTGGTCGTATCGTGCGTAAAGCGTGGGATCAGGCAGATCGGCGGCCGTGCCGGGATCATAAATAACAATCGCACCCGCGTCCGTGCCAAGCACCGTCATCGCCACCAGTGCTGTACCCAGCATCGTTCGCCGACTGGTCATTTTTCGCAACTCCTCGCAACCATTAACCCCGTGGGTATACTACAACCCCGACAGGCGGCGCGAAGGATAATCCTGGTTTTTCCTCGTCGCCCGCTGATATACGCCCGTTATTTTCGCCGTCTTAACATGCCGCATAAAGTCGCTTTATTCGTTACCTGCCTGACCGACCAGTATTACCCCCACGTCGGCGTGGCCGTGACGAAGATCCTCGAGCGGTTTGATTGCCAGGTGGAGTTTCCGCCGGACCAGACCTGCTGTGGCCAGCCGTTTTTCAACAACGGCTTCCAGAAAGAAGCCGGGGACTTGGCCAAGCGCTGGATCAAGACCTTTGAGCCTTACGATTACATCGTCACGCCTTCCGGATCTTGTGCCGCGATGGTGCGCGAGCAGTATCATGAGATGTTCCATCATGATCCCGCGTGGGGACCGGGCATGGAAAAGGTGCGGGGAAAGACGTTCGAATTCGTCGAGTTTCTCGTCAAAGTGCTGAAGGTTGATCTAAGCGGCCTATCGCTGCCCGAGCCGCAGAGCTTCACGTTTCACTACACCTGCCACGGCCGCGGACTTGGGCTCAAGGACGAGCCGGTGCAGATTCTCAACAAGATCGACAATACGAGCTTCGTGCCGATGGAGAAGGCCGAACAATGCTGCGGGTTTGGCGGGACCTTCGCGATCAAATACCCCGCCATCAGCGAAGCGATCGTGGACGACAAAATCAAGTGCATCGCCGCGACCAACACGCAGACGACGATCTGCAACGACGCCGGCTGTTCAATGAACATCAGCGGCATGTGTCACCGTCACGGCGTCAAGACTAACGTGAAGCACATTGCCGAGGTGCTCGCCGAGGCGATGGCGATTGATGTCGGCACCCTCTAACGCGCCCATCCTCCGGGACTCTGAGTCGCGACTCTTTATTCCCAATTATTCCTGCCGGGCAGTCCGGCCCCTTATTGACCGCTTTGTCGTGGGGTCGGCAATATCTCACTGTTTTTGAGAAGAGCCGCAGTCAATCGTGGGCATCCCTCATCGGCGGTCCAATGTTGTGGCCCGGAAAATGGCGATTTATTTTCCCAATATTTTCCGTGACTGGGCCAGATATGTGGGATATGATTGGTTGCAGCGACGTGCGGACGTCGCTGTATTCTTCAGGAGAACTCCATCATGCCCACGACCCGGAAAAAGGCGTTTACCCTCGTTGAGTTGCTCGTCGTAATCGGCATCATCGCGCTGCTGATTTCGATCCTGCTGCCGGCGCTGGGGAAGGTACGCAGGCAGGCGCAGCAGACGATGTGCATGTCGAACTTGCGTCAACTCGGTGTTTTCACACTGATGTATTCCAATGCTAGCAAGGGTGCAATTATCCCGGCCATCGTATGGAACGGCGGTAACGACGACGCTTGGCCATTCTTGTTGATTCAGGGAAAGTATCTTGCGGCGCCGCAAATCCAGGCGGATGTCCTTGGCAGGGGAAATGATGTTTTTGTATGTCCCGCAATCCGTGACATACTTATCGAGACAAATATACCGGCAGCGACAGGTTTTAGAGTGCAAAATGGAAGCGATGGTTTCGAGCGTCGTTCTTCGACACATCTATTACCTTCAACGATGGTTCCCACACCAGCAAAAGCCGGCAATGGCGCAATGGGAGCAATGATTGTTGATATTGGGTATGGAATCAACGCTTGCATCAACCCCCGCCTGGGATCTATGGGTGCCCCAACAGGTGCATCGGCGGCGGCAGCCACTTGGTATGACGTTCCCTCGACCGCCATTGGTACAAATCCGCCAGCAGGTGTTGCTTTCGAACCGTTGAAAAAGGTAAGCAGTATGAAGCAGTCCAGCCGTGTTCCGCTGCTTTTCGATGGCAACGGCTGGAATCCGATGCGTGGTCCGCTTGGGGCCCCGACACCGTTGTTCCGTATCGTCGGGGCACGTCATGGCGATTGGAAAAAAGACAAGCCATACACATCCGGCACCACTAATATTTTGATGCTGGACGGCCATGTCGAGGCTGCTAAGCGCGCGGACTTGCCGCAGATCGATACCGAATTTGTAGGAGACCGGACGCAGATGCGCGGAAACGCCTATGCGTGGAATGTCAAGCACTATCGATAAAGCGCGTCTTAACTTAAGTGAAATATAAACGCGCGAGTAGTGCTGGTATTTAAGTGTTCGATGATGTGTGAAGAGGATTGAGTGTTAGTTTCGCGGAGGATTTTATGAAAATGCAAAACCGTACACGTAATTCCGATTTGTTCCGTTTAATAGCCGGCATGGCGATACTTGGCGTCCCTGTCGCGGCCCATGGGATTGGTCCGTATACGCCCGATGCCAATACGCTGCAATTGTGGCACCTGGACGGCAGCGGGGCCAACGCCGCCGGTGGGGTTAATCTGACGCCGCAGCTTGGCGCTACAGTGACTACTGCCGGATATTCTGGATTCGGCACGTCGCTGAGCACCGCGGTGGCGGGCTCTTACATGGGCGTTGGTGCCCCGGCAAATGTCGGCAGCGGCGGCTCGGATAACGTCAATATTGCAATACAGAATGCGACAACGCGCGCTTATACGTTTGAGGCTGTTGTCAAGCTCAACAGTACGTCCGGCGGCGCCGGGTACCATATTATTTCCGGCGAAGGCGAGGGAGCGGATCGCGCATGGCAGTTCCGAATCGATCCGATCGGCATGGTTTCTGGTGCATCAGATAACACAAAAGTGCGTCTGGAGTTTAATAATCTAGTAGGTGGAAGCCAGGTCTTCGCAACATTGCCCGATGTCGGCGGCGGAGATCCAAACGCGCCCAACACCACCGATTGGTTCCATGTTGCAGTCACGTATAGCGGCACCCCTGCGACAGCGGGGAATATGAACTTCTACTGGACGAAAGTTGATCCCGGGAACACGGTTGCCGCGCTTGCAGCATCGGTAACGCAGGCGAATAACATTACAATCAACAACAACGGCGCCACCGGCGGCTTGACCAACACCGACTTCGCGATCGGGAATGAGCTGCGTTCCACCGGCGGGCAAACCGAAACATTCAACGGCTTGATTGACGAAGTGCGCATCAGCAGCGTCGCGCGGGCAAACAACGAATTCATATTCGGCAACGTCACAGCCAGCTTCTGGAATGTCTATGCCGACGGCAACTGGGATAATGCCTTGAACTGGACGCCCGGACTCCCCGGCGGCGCTATTCCCGGCGCCATCGGCGCGGTCGCATCGTTTGGCGGTGGTCCGACGCCCATTTCGTTCATCCGCACTGTGACTATTGACGGTACAAAGACCGTCGGCGTGCTTAATTTTGACGCGATTGGATTTAGCCTGGTCTCCGGAACCTCGGGTGCGATCGCCTTGGACAACGCGGCGGTTGCGTCTGTGGTTACCGTTGGAATGGGGACCCATTTCGTCAGCGTGCCAGTATCGGTTGATGCTGAAGGCGCAACCATCGCGACGAGCACTCTTTCAAGCACGCTCACGATGTCCGGGCCAATCACCGGCGCCGGCGGCATCACCAAGTCCGGCGCTGGCACGCTCACATTGAGCGGCAACAACAGCTACGCCGGGGCAACGACCGTCACCGGCGGCGTTCTGGCGATGACCGGAACTAACACATACGGCGGGGCGACCATCGTCTCCGGCGGAACACTCCGCGCCAGCGACGGTGTGGGGTTGCCTACAACCAGCAATCTCACACTCAGCGGAGGCGTCTTCGAGACCGGAACCAATTTTGCCCGCGTCGGCGGATCCAATCCGGGCGAAGTGCAACTGACGACCGGAACAACCGGCTTCAGCGCCATGGGCGCGGACATCCAGGTGGCCATCGGCTCACTGGCCACTCCGACGCCTCTGGTCTGGGGAACTGGCGCGTTCGCACCGACGACATTGGTGCTGAACACGAGCGCAGCTACGAACGCGATCGATTTTAAGAACGCGATCGACTTGGGCGCGGCGGCGCGTGGTCTGCAGGTCAATGCCAATGTCGCCACGCTCAGCGGCCAGCTCACCGGTGCCGTTGGTGGCGATCTGAATATCGGTGGCAACACCGGTACGGGCACGGTTGTCCTGAGCAATCCCACGAATAATTATGACGGCGTGACAATTGTGTTCGGCGCATCCGTCAAACCCACGACCGCCAATGGCTTGGGAAGCACGGTTGGACGAACGTATATCTTCGGCAGTTCCGCCACCGTGAGCGAAGTCGCGCTCGAAGGCGGCATCACGCTCGCGGAGCCGTTCGAGCTCGGCGGCAAGCAGGCGGCGGGCGCGACAACGCCGCACATCCGCAATATCAGCGGCAACAACACGATCACCGGCAATTTCACAGCCAGCCCCAACGGCAATCAGTATAACCTGCAGTCTGATGCCGGCTTGCTCACCATCAGCGGCAACTACACCCAGACCGCCGGCACGGGTGCTCGTTTCCTTAATCTTCAGGGCGCCGGAAACGGCGCATATTCCGGCGCGATATCCGATGGCACCGCGATCATAACGGTCACCAAGAAAGACGCCGGCACATGGACCTTGAGCGGCGCGAACACCTACACCGGCGCCACCAATGCCAACGGCGGCAAGCTTGTGACGGTGAACGCGGTGCAGAACAACGCGGCGATGGGCATTACCAATAACGCCGTGCTTGAAGTGCCAACCAGCGGCGGCGCGTCGGGTGTGACATCGATCGGTGCGTTGACAATCGCGCCCAATGGAGGCAATTACGCCGGCACGCTGCAATTGCATGATAACGATCTGGTCGTCAACAACGGGGTTTATGCCGACATCCTCGCGATGGTGAAGAGCGGCCTGCCGCTGCTTGGCTTCGGCGGCGATGGCACAGGCATCACCTCGGCCGAGGTGATCGCGCAAGGTGCCGGCGGCGTGGGGCTCAATGGCACAATGCTCGGCGTGGTGGACGGTGCATTGGCAGGTGGACAGGTGACCAGCTTGTCGGGTTTCACTGTCGCGAATCCGACAACATCGGTTCTTGTGAAATACACTTGGCGCGGTGATGCGAATCTCGATGGCATCGTCAACGGTAGTGACTATGCACTTGCTGATACCGGATTCTCCGGTGGCGGCACCGGATGGTTTTACGGCGACGTAAACTACGATGGCGTGATCAACGGCAGCGACTACGCTCTGATCGACACCGGCTTCTCCTCGCAGACCGGGCCGTTGCCCGAACCCGCGATGCTGAGCCTGCTCGGACTTGGCGCGATGGGCATGCTGCGTCGGCGTCGATTTACCGCTTAACTCGGTCGCAGACTGATATCTAATCCTCCCTCCGCAGGCAGGCCCCGATTTTGATACGATCGGGGCCTGCCTATTTTGGGGAGCGGTTGATCGCGCTACGGTTGCGATGGCGGCATTTGAACAACCGTGACCGAATCCCCCACACGAACTTCACCGGTTCGCAGCACACGCGCGTAAAGCCGCGCCCAACCTGGGTGCAGGTCCTGGCTGATGCGCACGCTTTTGCGGTCGGCGAATGCGAACGCGATGTTCGAGCACGGCACTGTGTAATCGGTGATGCGGATTTCCACTTCCTCGCCGATGCGAAGCGTCGTACCCGGCGCGAGCGAATCCCATTCGAGCCCGCTGATGGTCAGATTCTCACCGACGTGCCCAGGTTGGATCGGGTGCCCTTCGGCCTGGAGCGACTTGATTAGTTCAAGTGAGTAGAGGCACACCGCCCGTTTGGGTCCGCCATGATATTTGAGGTTGCGCTGCTTGTCGCCAGCGACACCCGTCGAGCCCAGCATCGCCGCCGGGACAGAATACTTGGGAACACCGCCGGCGGGGTTGACGTTGATTTGATGAATATGCGGCATCGTTGTTTAATAGTCGATAATGGGCGAAAGCACAGTTGCAATATCCGTAGCACGCTTTCAACGCCTTTTGAGCGCCCATGCGACCCTCTCGAACAAACCCGTAACGCACATAAACTCTCTAGCGACGCGACTACGCAATCTCCTGTCCGCCTACAAACGTGTTGTGTTTCGCTCCAATAGAGACGATGAGCAATGCGCCGCGAGTCTTGCGCAAAAAAACCAGATTCTACTCAATCAATTTCGAATATCGCGTGATCAATATAGACTAAAACAAGTAGAAACAGCAGATGACTTCAATTTGCTCACGGTTTTGAATCTCGTTCACAAAGAAATTCGTCACAGCATGGTTCTGGCGTGGTTGCTCGATGGAAACATCGACAAGTCTGGAACCCATGCGCAAGGATCACTGGGGTTCGAGATCTTTCTTAAAGAGTTCGGTCTACCAGTAGACTATTGCAATGAACGCTACTTCGTGCGACGTGAGGTGCCCGGAGACGAATCAATTGTCGATATTGAGGTTCTGGCACCCGGAAGTTTCCTGATTCATATTGAGAACAAGATTTGGTCAACTGAAGGGCAAGACCAGACAATTCGTGAATGGTTTGATTTGAAGCGACGAGCATTCGACTATGGCATTAATCCCCTTGAGGAACCTTCACGGGTTCATGCCTTTTACTTGACTCCCAATGGCGAGAAGCCGTTGTCGCCCGACTTTACCGCCATCTCTTGGCGCCGAATTGTGAAGGTGCTTGAGGAATTCTCGCAGCGTGCGAAACCCCCGGAAGTAAAATTGTTTTCCGCGCACTACGCGAGGGCAATACGTCAGTTTGTGCTTGATAAGAATGTTGAGTGAACTATGGCAGATAAACTTTTGAATGAAGCGGAAATTTTGCTGCTCCAAAATTGGCACGACGCTCGACAACTAGAAAAGACATTGGAGGAAGTCCGAAAGAAATATACCGGAATATTCGAACTGGTTGCTGACAGATTAGCTGTCTTGCATCCAGAATTGGATGCAAAGCGGCTGATCGTTACGCAATTCTGGGGCAGCGGCTCCCTCGGTTTCGGAAAGAAAATCTGGCCGGAAGGAGACAGCCAATTTCCACCCGGTTTTTGGATGGATCAACTGCGTTTGGAGCGCTTGTCGGATACAGAACACCCCGAACCGGGACTTAGCATCTGGATACCTCAAAAAGCGATCAAAAAAATCGGAGTTCAGCACTCGGCAATTGGAGAGGTTCTTCTGGAAGGTGCCAAGGATGTCTATTCACCCGAAGAGATACAG
>JACMML010000073.1 GCA_014379105.1 Phycisphaerae bacterium | reverse complement strand
TCCGCCATCGAAGTTGAATTTGCCTCCGATTATCCCGCTGGTTATGTCCGTGGTGACCAGAGTGCCGCCGGTGATCGAATATGTTCCGGTATAGCCGGGTCCGCTTGGCCCATCACCGAGCCTTACGCCCGACTCGGCGAAGACGACCCCGCCAGTGTGATCGACCACGCCGTTTCCATTGGCACTGCCCACCTTGAGTTGACCGGCAATATCAATCCACCCGGAGGTTACTGAGAGCGTTCCGCCTATGACGCTTACTGTGCCGGCGTGTTGACCCACGACGTCCACCGTCGCGATGCCGGAGTTGATCTTCACGGTGTCGAACCGCGACGGCTGCCAGCTGATGTCCCAGTTGGAGGTCAGGGCAAAGCGACCAGACCCGCCCGCCCAGGTGATGGCCGACGAGGCGGGGAAAGCGCCGACTTCATTGATGTATTCTTCCAGATCCGAATACCCGTCGGAATCAAAATCCCCCTGGTTATTCGCGGCCAGCGGATTCGTGCCCACCGTCGCTTCCCATGCATCCGGCATGCCGTCGTTATCGCTGTCGTAGCCGGCGCCTCGCGTCGTCATTGGCGCGGAGATCAGATTGTTCCATTCGTCGCTGTCAGGCGCGGTGATCAGCTGCCCGGTATTCGTTTTCACATTGTCGATGATGCGCGCGTCGATGGCGTCGCGGTTCCACCAGAAATTGCCGACATGATTCATCACGCCGTTGTAGGCGTCGGTGGCCGACTGCGATGCCATCGCGGGGAATGCGATTGGTGACGCGAGCTGCGTGAACGAGCCGGTGCCGCCTTGATTGTGCCACATGCCCCAGCCGTTATCGATGCCGTTGGGAACGCCGCCGGGGTTGAGCAATCGATCGGCGTCGATGCGGTTGCCCGATTGATATGCCTGCAGGTGGACGTTGGGGCTTTTCGTGAACGCGTAAGCGGTGGAGTTGACCGATTCCGGACCGGCGATGACGTAGTTGCCGACGTAGTTCATATCGACGTATTCGAGCCCGTCGGATGCAGAGCTGCCGCCGGTGTAGCCGGCTTTTTCAAGCCAGTTGTAGACCACGTTGTTTCGGAAATCGAAGGTGAGCTTGTTCTGGTTGTACGAACCGGGGCGCGGATTGCGGCTACGGTTGTTCGCGATGAGGTTGTGATGATACGAGACCGACGAGACGATCTGCGGCCGGATCAGCGAGCCGTAGCCGTGGTCAGCGTCATCGAGCGACTCGTAGTTCATGCAGTATTGCACGCTGACGTTGGTGTTGTTGTTGGTGGTAGAGAGATTCTCATCGCGTCCCCACGAGGTGGAGAGATGATCGAAGATGAGGTTGTTGCCCGACCCGCTCCCCGCCATCGTGGCCGAGTCGCGTTCGGCGACCACGCCGTTGCGCGCGCTCAGGTAGCGCACGACGATGTTGCTCGTGGTCTTGTCGCTGCTGCTGGTGATCGAAAATGTATTACCCAGAAGCGTGACCGGCGACGGCGCGGTCTGGCCGGCGATGTAGAGCTTGCTGACGTTTTTGATATCCAGGCTGCTGGTGAGCTGAATGGTTCCGCCGACATCAAACACGATCGTCCGTCCGCCGGCGGGGAAGCCGCTCTCGCGGATGCCGTAGCGCAGCGTGCCGGGCGTGCTGGTGTCCGCGAGGCTGGTGACGTGATATACGTCACCTGTGAGTCCGCCGGTGAGTGCAGTGCCGCCAAAACCTTCGGCCCCGGGAAATGCGGGCAGGGCGAGTGCGTTAGAACGAAGCACATCGGCGCAGAGCACAGCTATTGCCGAAAACACCACAACACCGGCGCGTTGATCCCAATGGCGAATCATCTCCCGCTCCTCGAAGCGTACTTAACCACCAAGTCCGTTAAGAGCGATCACTGTACTCGACGCCGCCTTGGA
>JACMML010000006.1 GCA_014379105.1 Phycisphaerae bacterium | reverse complement strand
CTCCAGCGTGACGACGACGTGCCGCCCCTGCTTGAGCAGGCGGGACGCGTCTTGCGGATTGCCTTCGCGGAAATCGAGCTCCATGATCCGAAAGGCTTTGTCCGGATCGACCGCGATGAACATCGTGTTGCCGGGCAGTTGTGTTCCCATCAATCCGAGAATGCCCGGGCCCACCTCCGGCGAGAATGCGCCGATCGGCATCACGTCATCGGCCTTCAGCATCGGCGAAGCCGCGATCTTCTGCTGGGCAGACGGTGATAGCCCGGTGAGCGAGCGTGTGAACACGAAGATATCGGGAAATCTGTTGGGCAACTGCCACGCCTTGAGAGACGAGTTGCCCTGCGTCTCCATGACGATCAGCACACCGAGGCCGACCATCAATGAAGCGCAGGTTCCCGCGCTGCGCCATCGGCCGCCGGAGATTTGCTGGCTGACGACGGAGAACGGCGCGCGGAAGATTGCGCACAGCAATGGACCGAGCAGGTGTGTGATAAGCCAGATAAATGCCGGCGCGATCAGGAAGAATCCGACGAGCAGCGTCGGAAGGCCGATCGCGAGGTGCGCGTAAAATTTTACGCTGCGCGCCAACTCCGAATCGATCGGGAAAAAGAGCATGATCGGATCGATGAGGATCAGCAGAAACCCGACTATGGTCGCGCGCCACGGGAAGTGATCATCCGGCGCATTGGCCAGTGGGTTCATCGCCTCGATCGGATCGACGCGCGTCGCCTGCCATGCCGGGATCTGCCCCGCAACCACCGCCGCCGCCAGCGCGCCAGCGCCGGCGAGAATCACGCCCAGCCAGTCCAGCGCCGGCGTGAGTTGGAACATCGGTTTCATCATTTCCACGACGATCGCCGAAAGCCCATAGCCGAGCGGGATGCCGATCACCACGCCGATGAATGAGATCAACACGCCTTCAATCAGCACCATCGCGGCGATCTGCCGGCGCGTCGTCCCGATCGCGCGCATCATCGCCAGCGTCCGCTGCCGCTCGGCCACGCCCATTGAGAGCGTGGAGAAGATGATGAACATCGCCGCCAGCATCGCCACCGCGCCGCCGAGTGCGCTGAGCAGACGCAGGCCGAAGAAGTTCTTGTCCAGGTTCTCGCGTGCCTGGCGGGCGAGTTTGAACTTCAGATCGGGATCCAGCGTTTTGAGCCGCTCTGTCCAGCGCGCGTTGAATGCGTCCAGATCGGTACCCGGTTTGACCTGCACGCGAATCTCACTGGTCTTTGCCGGCGAGTCGGGGCCGAAGACAAACTTCTGCGCCGCCTCCAGCGGCACGTAGACCGTCTGCATGAAGCCGGCAAAGATCCCCGGCTTGTGCACCACGCCGACGATCGGCAACTCCAGCGGCCCGAACTGGCCTTTCATCGCCAGCGTCTCGCCCGGCGGCAGATCAAGATCGTCGGTGCCTTTGCCGTAGCGTGCCTTGAAGAGCCCTTCGTCGATCACGCACGCCATCTCACCGGGCGCAAACCATCGGCCGCGGTTGATTTTCATGAAACCCAGCAGCGGATCGGTCGCGCGGTTGACACCCACCATCGACGCCTTGGCGGTCAACGGGTTGGCGAAGGTGTTGTGCAGCAGCGGCGCGTCGCTGTTGAGGCGCGGAAACGCCAGCCGCACCTGCGGATCGCCGGCGATCTCGTCGAAGAGCGATCTGTCCAGCCCCTTTGCCTGGTTCTGCGTGCGGTAGATATTGGCATCCACCGCGCCCATGTATTGATCCATGTACGTGCCGGCCGCGGTTTCAAACGCCTTGAACCCGCTGGTCATCCCCACCACCAGCGCCACCGCCACCGCGATCGACATCGCCGTGAGAATCGTCCGCGCCCGCCGCGCGAGCAGATTGCCTAAAACAAGCCTCAATAACATCGGCTACACGATAGCCGGACAAAAGCCGCCGGGCGAGTGTGTCCGGGATGACACGGTGACTGAGTGACAAGGTGATGAGGTGACGGGCTGACGAACGCCGCGCTTCATCAGTTTGGTGTTCATCGCGGTGAGGTGTCTTAGCATCTATTCCTTCACCGGCTCGGGTTGCTTCATCTCCACCGCGAATCCCGTTTCGTGCTGCCCGCGGAGTCGATTGCGAATGATCGGATACCACAGCCATGCGGTGATCAACAGGAGGGGGGTGAGAATTGTCCAGAGAGGTATGACCACCTTGTCATACGTCACCCATCCATCATCCAGATATCGCACCCGATACTGGACCTTGGTAGGTAAAAACAGTCCCAAGCGTTCGGACATGGGGTGACCCGCTAGCTCGGTTTCTCTCGGAAACCGCAATTTACGGTACAAACCTGACGGATGATTCGTTTTAGACCATCCATTCGATGTTTCAAACTCCAGTCGCCCATGGACCAGAGTTGCAGACCACGATCTCCGGCCAGAGTAATTCACCGCGTGCCGCGCACTCCACGTCCACGCCCCCGCAATCAGGAGGCAGGCGATTAGCAGGGCGTAGCGGATGATTGGTCTGAGCATCTATTCCTTCCCCGGATCGGGTTGCTTCATCTCCACCAAGAATCCCGTATCGCGCTGTCCGCGGAGCCGATTGCGGATGATCGGGTACCACAGCCATGCGGTTATCAGCAGGAGGGGGGTGAGGATGGTCCAGAGGGGGATGTAAACGTAGCGAAACGTGCGGGTAGGTGAGACATACGTCTTAGCTCCCCAGTAGGGCATGATGAGCCCCAGCCGACCCGCGAGGGACTCGTTCACCTCATCGGCAACCAGCCGGATCTGACCGTGTGCGCGGAAGCGGCCACGGCCGGTTCCGCGCTCACTGCCGTGGAGAACGCCAAACCCGACCTCGTCCTCGCGGACATCACCCTGCCCGGCAGGAGCGGCATCGAGCTGATCAAGGACATCAAAGCCGTGCAACCCGACCTGCCGGTGCTCGTGATTTCGATGCACGATGAATCGCTCTACGCCGAACGTGCCCTGCGGGCCGGTGCCGCGGGTTATCTCATGAAAGTGGAAGGCGGCGCG
>JACMML010000072.1 GCA_014379105.1 Phycisphaerae bacterium | reverse complement strand
GTCGACCACGGCGCGGCTGTACGCCGAGAGTTGAATGCGCGGCACCTTCGGCGCATTGACATTCGCGCCGGCGGGTACATGAAGGAGGACGCAGTAGTCCTGCGTGACGAACATATCGCGCGATGCACCGCGGTCGCGCTGCTCCATCAGCAACGCCTTCCAATCCCAGCCCTTATCCAGGTGATAGGCGGCCAGCGACTTGGGACCGACAATGTAAAATGCGGCGCCGGCCGTGCGGATCGAAAGCGCCTGGCCGCGCTCGTTGTTGGCCGCAACGCCGGACGCGAACGACGCCTCGATTCCCGCGTCGCCCGTGCGCAGCGGGCGGAGTGATCGGAGTTCATATGCACGTACGGATTGCTGTCCGCTGCCGGACAGATAGAGCGCCAGCACACGATCATCCGTGATGACCAGTTGTTCCGGCCCGGCGGATAGCAGGAACGCCGGTTCCGCCTGTGGTTTCTGCTGCACCTTGGGCGCGGCTGGGTCAAAGAGATCGATCCCCTCGAGCCGGTTGGTCATCATCAGCACGAGCACGCCGTCACCGGACAACACCAGATTGACGAGTTGACCCTGGGGTTGCGTGCTCCTGATGTGATCGACAGTGTACCTGATGTGTTTGACGATTCGTCCGCCAATTGTGTCCAGCACAAAGACGTCGCTGTTTTCGATCGCGTCCTTAACGGAGACTACGACAAAGTCGTCAATCGCCTGAAAATGCCGCAGCGACTGATCCGACAGACGTGCCTGCCAGAGCAGCGTGCCTTTGCCCAGATCCAGGCAAACAACCCGGCCTTCATTGGTCGCGAAGACCACGCGGTCACTCAGCACGCGGAAGTGTGCGATTCGCTCGGGTCCGCCTTCATCCGGCGGGTTTTCTTCGTCCGCCTCCAAAGCGACCATTCCGAATCTCGCTTGGCCGTTGATAATTATCTGCCGCCCGCGCACGTTTAAGCGAGGGTCGCGCATGGCGAGGTTGACTTGCGCGGGGACGTCGGCGTCATCGGGCACCAATTCGCTTTCGCCGGACGCGATTCCTTCCCCAGCCAGCTCCGCCGCCGGGAGCGACGGTAATGCGAATCGCCATGCCTCGCCTCCGGAATCGCGATGAATCGCCGTAATGCCCGCCTGCGAGACGACGACCAGGATGTCGCCGCCATAGGCGCAGCCGATTGGCACCTCATCCACTTTCACCGGCGAATTCAGTGGCTTTATTGAACCGGATTGAAACTGGACGATTTTTGAATCCGTCTTCAGCGCGACGATCCGATCAGTCCGCGCGACAGGTTGCTGCTGCCGGATGATCGCTTTGATTCCGTTTACCGTCTCCGCCGGCAGGAGCGGGGATTTGCCGGGATTCTCGATTCCATTGGGGAGTTTGAAGGTCGGCAACGCCTGGCCGGCCAGCCCGTTTCGATGGATCTTGAGTGATGCTAATGCGCTGTCCAGCGGCTCGTTTATAATGACGGTCGTCTTGTTCACTGCAATCGGTTTGCTCAGCACTTTGCGCGGGTCCAGCTCGGCCGCCTGCTTCAGGCGTACGATCGCCAGTTCAAGCTGTCCGGGCATCGCGGCGTAAATTCTGGCGAGGGATTCAAGCGAATGAATGCGTTCGTCTTTGCTACGGGCGTGCTGAAGCAGTCGCCGCAACGTCTGCACGGATTCACGGGCCTGCCCTTGGCGTTCGAGGATCTCCGCCGCCTGTCGCAGTGCGGCAAAGCCGGTCTTGTCGATCGGATATTCATCCGCCACCGCGAGCAGGTCCGCGGGCGCGATGTCGGGCTTGGCGATGATGGCCGCCAGCTTCTCCGCGGCCCGCGCCTCGTAGGCGGCATAGATCGTGGGATTGGCCTTGAGTAGCTCGATGATGTTTGCCTCTGCCTCAGCCGCCGCGGTGGATGCGCCGGATTTACCCGCCACCGACACGGCTCGCAGCGCCGGTTCCGAGAGGATCTGTTGATGCAGCGCCAACTCGGCGGCGGCATCTTTCCCGATGCGGAGGTATTGTGCATGCGCGCTGAGATAGCGGACGCGCTGCTGCGGCGTATCCGATGAAATGCGGGCGCGATCGAACAGTTTTACGATCACCTCAGTTCCGGCGGCGTCGTTGCGCTGCAGCTTTACAGCGAATGTGCACGCGATATCAAAGAGTCGATCGCGCATCGGACCGTGCACGAGCGTCGT
>JACMML010000071.1 GCA_014379105.1 Phycisphaerae bacterium | reverse complement strand
GCTCATTTTGAACGCCCAGGGCCCTAGTTCATCGATAGAGGTGTGGGATGTCGCCAAAGCGCGGCGGCTGCGCCAGTTCAAAGTCGGCACTTTTCATCAGGAGCCAGGCAATTACTCCATCAGCGCCGACGGCAAGCTGGTCGGGCTCATCACGCGACAGCCGGGCGCGGGCCAGCTTGAGATTTTCAATCTCACGACCGGCAAAACCGTACGGCGGATCAAAATCGATCAGCTTCAATGGGAGGGCGTCGTGCGGCCGGCAGGCGTATCGTTTTCGGATGAGAATAAACGGGTTGCCGTGTTATTCGAGAATCGTGGCCAGGGGCTTTTTCTCGCCTGGGGCGGATCGAGCGATGTGCCAACCCATCACCACATCTATCCCGGCGGCTTGCTCGCCAAGGGTGTAACGCCCACCGCGTTTGAAGGATCGGCGTTTTCCCTGATCGATGAAGGCGACGCGTGGCTGCTCTACGGGGCCAGCGTCTTCGATACCAAAACCGGAAAATCCCTCGGGGAGCTTGGCCTGCCGAACATCCGCTCTCAAAAAGTCATCGCCCCCGACACGGCCTACCTCGTGCAGCAGCTTTCCGCCGAGCGCAGCGCCCTCCTCGAAGTCCGCCTCGATTTCCACCAAGCGCGGCGTGCGTTGCAGAAGAATTAATCACCACGGAGGCACGGAGTCACA
Source organism: Phycisphaerae bacterium (assembly GCA_014379105.1). GTDB lineage: Bacteria > Planctomycetota > Phycisphaerae > Tepidisphaerales > Tepidisphaeraceae > JACMML01. The sequence goes on along the minus strand of JACMML010000071.1, from coordinate 2,559 downwards.
GAGGCGTGCTCGGTGTCGTACATCAAACAGCAAATGTAAGTTGGGGACGAAAACGAAATAGGCGAGAGGCATATTTGCCATGCCATATCGTTTTCTAGTTGACCTCCGTGCCTCAGTGCCTCCGTGTTCGTTTTCGATTCGCGCACAGTTCGCGTTCCCGCCGCGCAGAAAACGCCGATCGTCAGATTACCAACTCCGATTTCTCATCCGCGATTGGACGGCCCGCCGAAACGTATCGCATGACGACCACCGGTATCAGCTCTGGGACCTCCGGCAATCAGGTGAAGAGCAACAAGTACGAGCTGAAGACCGAAGACTTCATCAACATGATGGTGACGCAGCTACAGAACCAGGATCCGCTCGAGCCGGCCAAGAACCAGGAGCTGCTGGCCCAGATGAGCCAGATCGGCCAGTTGCAGTCATCGACGGCTCTCACGGACAGCCTAAAGGGCATGGTATTGCAGAACCAGATCGGGTCGGCCGCGGGATTGATCGGCAAATCAGTGCAGGGGCTTGATACCGACAATGATCCCATCGATGGCGTTGTGACGTCCATCCGCATCGAGGACGACAGCGTGAATCTCGAATTGGATAACGGAAAATCTGTCCCTCTCGACAGGGTAACCTCCATCAAGCCGCTAGCGGCTTAGCGCGATCGCAGCATAACGCGATTGAGGTTTTCAAATACCCCCGGCGGAGCCGCGGGAAACCGGGTGCGGAGGCACGGGCTTGGAGCGCGAATGGCACTGACCAGCACATTGTTCACGGGATTGTCGGGACTGGATGTCAACCAGACGCGGTTGAACGTCGTCGGCAACAACATCGCCAACGTGAACACCGTCGCGTTCAAGAGCAGCCGCGCGCTGTTCAAGCCGCAGTTCTACGTGACGGATGAAGGCGGCACGCCGCCGTCCTCAGAATTCGGCGGAACCAACCCAAGCCAGCGCGGCTTGGGCGCGGTGGTGGCGTCGATTCAGAAAGATTTCACCGCCGGGCCGATCGAGCCGACGGGACGCCCGACGGATCTTGCCGTGGACGGCACCGGGTTTTTCGTGGTGCAGGGCGATGAGCAGCGCTTCACGCGGGACGGCTCTTTTTCCCTGAACGCGACGAATCAGCTCGTCAGCACGTCGGGTGAATATGTGCAAGGCTACGCCGCCGACTCCGACGGCGGCATCATCGCCGGCCAGTTGACGGACATCGAAATTCCCCTCGGCACCACCGCCAGCGCTAGGCCGACGGAAAACAACTCGCTCGAAGGTAACTTCAACTCTTCCGGCCCCATCGCGGCCGGGGCGAGCATCCTCACGAGCCAGCTCCTCACGACTTCCGGCGGCACGCTCCCCACGACGGCGACCGCCGTCACCGATCTGCGCTCCACCGGCAGCGCGGTGCCCCTCTTCAATACGGGCGACGTCGTCACGCTGACAGGCGAGAAGGGCGGGCGCTCGCTGCCCGCTTCCACGCTTACCGTCGGCGCTGGAACGACGGTGGCCGAGCTGTCGACGTTCTTCCAGAATGCATTGGGGATTGATTCCAGCGTCGCCACGGCGGGGGCGCCGGTGCCGGGCATTGCGTTTGAAACCGACGCGACAGACTTAAACAGCGGACGCTTGGTTGTCGCTGGAAATGTTGGCTTGCAAAACGCATTGGCGCTTTCGGGCGCATCAATCACCACGTCCGCCGGCGCGGCTCCACTGGCGTTCATAGAAGGTTCGAACGCCGCCGGTTTCACCAGCGATCCCGTGGGCGAAAGCGTACACACGAGCTTCGTCGCGTATGACTCGCTGGGCACGCCCGTAAGCGTTGACCTGACCGCTGTTCTCGAAAGCCGCGCCGATACCGGCAACACCTGGCGGTTCTATGTCGAGTCTCCCGACGACGCCGGCGACAGCCTGTCGCTGGGCAGCGGCACGTTGACCTTCGGCACCGATGGCAAGCTGCTGTCGACGACAGGCACGACGTTGACGATTGACCGCTCCGGCAGCGGGGCGATTTCGCCGCTGACGATGAATCTGAATCTAGAGAAAGTCACATCCCTTACCGCACAAAATTCTGAGTTGGCCATGACCGATCAGGATGGCTCGCCGCTCGGCACCCTTCAATCGTTTTCCATCGGCGACGACGGCACGATTACCGGCGCCTATAGCAACGGCCGCACGAGCACGATCGGACAGATCGCCATGGCGACTTTCGACAACCCAATGGGCCTCGTCGACGGCGGCGGCAGCATGTTCACGGCTGGCCCGAACAGCGGCGTGCCGGTCATCAGCACGCCACTGGCACTTGGCGCGGGCGCAGTGCGCTCGGGTTCGTTGGAACTGAGCAACGTCGATATTTCCGAGCAGTTCATCAACATGATCATCTCGTCAACGGGCTTCTCGGCTTCGAGCCGGGTCATCACGACGAGCGATCAGCTTCTGACCGAGCTTTTGAACTCGGCCAGGTAAACGATACACGCTCCGCCCGCCAACACCGGCGGAGCAGCCGGGCTCTAAAAGTGAGCCCGGCGACAAGCCGAGCCCTCGCGACAGGTGTTTATTCTGCTGTCGCGGGGGC
>JACMML010000070.1 GCA_014379105.1 Phycisphaerae bacterium | reverse complement strand
TCGCGCTCTTTGTCCCAGGGACGGCTCGCCCGCTGCGGATCGTCGTTGCGCGTCGAAAGCGCCCGTGCGGCGATGAAACTTGCCAATCCCAGTCGGCACAACGCGGCTTCGGAGCCGCCGGCGATCATCACGTCGGCGGCGTCGGTCTCGATTAATTTGCCGGCATCGCCAATGGCGTTGCTGCCGGTCGCACATGCCGTCGCAACGGCGGTGTTAGGCCCTTTGATGCCGAATTGGATGGAGACATTTCCGCTGGCGGCGTTGACCATCAGACGTGGCACGGTGAACGGGCTTACGCGGGTCACGCCGCGGTCGCGCAGGATATTGCTTTGCTCTTCGAGGGTTTCGATTCCGCCAATACCGGAACCGATCAGCACGCCGCAGCGATAGGCGTTTTCAGATTTGAAATCGATCTTCGAGTCTTTAACCGCGGTAATCGCGGCCGCGAGTCCGAACTGGCCGAAGCGGTCGAGCCGCTTGGCTTCTTTTACGTCCAGCCCGTAGTTGCCAATGCTAAACGACGTGCATTCCCCGCCAAAGCGGACGGGAAAATCAGAGATGTCATAGCGGGTGACGGGTCCGATCCCGCTCTTGCCGGCACAAATCTTATCCCAAACCTCATTGACCGACTCGCCAAGGGAAGTGACCAGCCCGAGGCCCGTTATGACGACACGCCGTTGCTTCATGATTAAGTAGCTGCCCGTTCAAGAGTTTGCGACCCGCGAACCACGGCCGTGTAAGCCCGTCGATCGCACAATCGCAAAATCGACAAAGGCTTACTTGTTCGAATGTTCCTTGATGTAGTCGATCGCCTGCCCGACGGTCTGGATCTTTTCCGCCTCTTCGTCAGGGATCGAGAGTTCAAATTCGTCTTCGAACTCCATCACCAGTTCAACTGTATCCAGTGAATCAGCGTTCAGATCGTTAATAAAGTGCGTTTCACGGGTAATTTCACCCTTGTCGACACCCATCTGTTCGCTGACGATCTCGATAATCTTCGTTTCAATTTCGTCCATGATACTATCCACCTCACCTGCTAGGCGTATATCAGACCGCGCGGCCCGAGAAGTTCGAAACTATAGCGGTGCCCGAATCTTTTGCAAACCCGCCACCGGGCTTGCCGCACACGCTACCTGCAACTTTCCATCGGCGTTAACCCCTCAATTGGTCGAGTCTTACGGCCACCGAATATTCTGGTTCGTCGCAAATCACATCACCATTCCGCCGTCGACACAGATTACCTGCCCCGTCACGTAGCTCGCTGCTTCGGAGGCAAGAAATGCGACCACCGCCGCGATCTCGTCACCATTTCCAAAACGACGCAGCGGGATAAGGTCCTTGACCTTTGCCTTGATCACGTCGGGAAGAACGTCGGTCATATCGGTGACGATGAAGCCGGGGGCCACCACGTTGCACGTGACGCCCTTTCCGGCAAGTTCCTTCGCGACCGATTTGGAGAGCCCGATGAGCCCGGCCTTGCTGGCGGCGTAATTTGCCTGCCCGGCATTACCGGCGACCCCGGCGACGGAACTGATATTCACGATCCGCCCGCCACTTTTACTCCGCATGAGATAGCGGGCGGCGCTGCGCGTTGTCACGAAGGCGCTTTTCAGATTGGTATTGATGACATCATCAAAATCGGCGTCTTCCATCCGCAGGAAAAGCCCGTCTTTGGTGATGCCGGCGTTGTTGACCAGGATATCGATTCGACCATGAGCGTCGGCGATTTTCTCAATCGCGTCGGCGGTCTGTTTGGCGTCGGCGAGATCGATCACCAGCGCCTCGGCGCTTCCGCCGGCGGATTTAATCTCTGCAACCACGGCGTTCAGCTTGTCCAGCGCGCGGGCGGCGACAACCACGTGCACCCCCGCTCGGGCGAGGTGCCTGGCAATCGCGGCACCGATGCCTCGGGAGCCGCCGGTGACGATGGCAACGCGTTGTTCTGTCATAAGCTGGCTTTCAGTGTCTGCGCATCGTTGAGCGTTTCAATCGCCGCGCGGCGATTTTGTTTTCGGAGCAGCCCGGTCAGCACCTTCCCGGGTGCAAGCTCCACGAATCGGGCGTCGGGCAGATTTGCGACCTGCGCCATCGTCTGTTCCCATCGCACCGGCTTGACGATCTGATCGACCAGCAATTTTTTGATCGTGACCGCATCGGTATGCAAGCCGGCCGTGACATTAGCGTAGACCGGTGAAACGGGATTGGCGAAACTCACCTTCTCCAGCTCCGTAGCCATCTGATCCGCGCCGCTTTGCATGATCGGGCTGTGGAACGCGCCGGCCACCACCAGCGGAATCGAACGAAAGCCGGCGGCCGACGCGGCACTGTTTACCCGTTCGCACGCGGCCCGCGACCCGCTGACGACGATCTGCCCGGGGGCGTTAAAATTTGCAGGCACCAGGACTTCGCCTTGGGCATTCTCTTCGCAAAGCTTGGCGATCTGCGCTTCATCCGCGCCCATGATCGCGACCATACTGCTCGGCGTCGCGACCGCCGCCTGCTGCATATACCGGCCACGCGCGGCGACAAGTCGAAGACCGTCTTCAAACGAAAATACCCCGGCCAGGTGCAACGCCGTGTATTCACCCAATGACAAACCGGCATACGCGAACGGCCCGGATCCGAGCCGATCTGCCGCTTTCGCGGCCGCATGACAGGCGACGCTTGTGACGTATATAGCCGGCTGGCTCATGTCGGTCTGATTCAGCCGATTTTCCGGGCCTTCAAAACAGAGCTTGGCTAGATCGAACCCCAGGGTCGCGCCGGCACGATCAAAGACTTCTTTAGACGCGGGGAAGGATTCGCAAAAGTCTTTTCCCATGCCAAGGTGCTGTGCGCCTTGCCCGGGACAGAGAATGTAGGTTGTGGATGACATTTTGAAGGTAGCGGACTTTGTGGCCTCGTGAATTGAAGGATTGACGACATGGGCGAGCCAGCCCGTCCCGGGTTACATCCTGACAACCGCGTTAGCCCACGTCAGTCCCGCGCCGAACGCGACAAATACTGCGATATCGCCTTTGACAAGCTTCCCTTCGCGTACGGCCTCGTCGAGTGCGATGGGGATCGATGCCGCCGAGGTGTTCCCGTACTTGTCGATATTTACAAATGCTTTCTCCATCGGCAGACCCAGCTTCTCCATGGCGCTGTCGATGATGCGGAGATTGACCTGGTGCGGAATGATCAGCTTGATCTGCTCTTTGGGAATACCTGATTTGCTGATCGCGTCTTCGATCATTTCCTGAAACCGCGCCACCGCGAATTTGTACACCTCGCGCCCGCGGATCTGCAGGAACTGTCGTCGGCCGCCGACCATGGTCTCGTCTATTGGGTGACGTGAGCCCGGCGAGCAATGAAGCATCTCCCATCCGTGTCCGTCGGCATGGAGCGAACTGTAAATCAGCCCCCGGCCCGGTTCGTCCGATGCCTGGAGCAACGCCGCTCCCGCGCCGTCGCCAAACAGAATGCAGCTCTGGCGGTCTTTGTAATCGGTGATGCGGCTGAGCGTCTCGGCGCCAATGACCAGCACGTTCTTGTATCGGCCGGCCTGGATGAACGATGCGGCGGTCTCTAAGCCATAGATAAACCCGCTGCACGCGGCGGCCAGGTCGAATGCCGGCGTGCTGTCGAGCCCGAGCGATGCCGCGACAAAGCACGCAGTGGACGGCGTCTGCATTTCAGGCGTTATCGTGCAGCAGATGATCAGGTCCAGCTTCCGCGGTTCGACATGCGCCGCGCGCATCGCGCGTGTGGCGGCCTGTGAGGCGATGGTAGCGGTGCTTTCGTCCGAGCGAACGATTCTGCGCTCCCGAATACCGGTGCGCTGTGCGATCCACTCGTCGTTGGTCTCGACGATTTTCGATAGATCGTCGTTGGTCAGGCGTTTCTCGGGCAAACATGAACCCGTACCGGCGATGATGGCGGAGATTTTGCTCATTCCTCGACTTGGATGCTTTTGCTGATCTGTTCCACGATCTTCGCGTTTACCTGGCTGGCACACAACTGCTTGCCGACGCGAATCGCGTTCTTAATTGCCCGGCCTTCGCTGCGGCCGTGGCAGATCAGACAGTAGCCGCCGACGCCCAGCAGCGGCGCCCCGCCGTATTCCTGCCAGTCGTGCTTGGCATAAATCTTCTTCATCACCGGCTTAAAGCTCTCAAGCAGCTCGGGCGCGATTTCCTGAATCTCACTGATGATGGTCTGGAAAATGCCTTCGCTGAGGCCTTCGGTGAACTTCAGGACGATGTTGCCGACAAAGCCGTCGCTTACGACGACATCGACGATGCCCTTGAAGATATCCTTGCCTTCGACGTTGCCGACAAAATTGAGCAGCGGCTCGTCGCGCATCAACTTGCGTGATTCCTTGGTCATCGAGTTGCCCTTGGAATCTTCTTCGCCGATTGAGAGCAGGCCAACGCGCGGATTCTCGATGCCACAGATTGCGTGGGAATACGCGGCCGCCATCAGTCCGTATTGCTGCAGATGCTTCGGCTTGGGTTCAGGGTTGGCGCCGACGTCGCACAAGACGACCGGGCCGTGGAAGGTTGGCAGGATGATCGCGATTCCCGGACGCGCCACACCCGGCAACAGCCGCATCCGCAACTGCGCTGCGGCCACGCAAGCGCCAGTATTGCCGGCTGAAATTGCGACATCGGCTTCACCTTTGGCGACAAGCTTGGACATCACGGATATGGAACTGTCGGGCTTGTTCCGCACCGCCTCGACCGGCGAATCGTCCATCGCGACGACCTGGGTGCTGTAGACGGGTTGATAGATGTATCGCTTGTCGTCCGGCAGATCCGCTGACGCCAAAGCGGTATCGATGATCTCTTTGTCGCCGACCAGATAGATGGTATCGCTCGGATCGAGCAACGCCGCCGCTTCCCAGCAGCCTGCCAAGATCGCGTCCGGGGCTTTATCGCCTCCCATCACATCGACGGCAGCTCGCACCGATCAGCTCCCTCTGCTTGCCGCGCGGGGGCGCGGTTCCTTTGTATGATCCTTGTTCGTGGCGACACTGAGCAACCGACCCTGAGCAACAGCGGATTAGGCCTGCTCGGTGTCCACTTCGATCGACAGGCGCGGGTTGACGAATCCGCAGTTGCTGCACGCGGCATGGGGCAGCTTGGCATTGCCACACTGGGCGCAGCGGACGTACTGAATCGGTGTCAACGCCTGATGCGAACGGCGCTTGCGTTTGCGTGATTTGCTGATGCGTTGGACGGGCAACATAACGGACTCCTGCTGACATTGGGCAGCCGCCTAGGACCTGCGCCCGCAGCCGGCATCACATTCATCTAACAAAAACGCACGGCGGGACGACCCGCCGCGTGTTGAGCCGCGTAAATTAACCGATCTGCCCAACCTGTCAAGCCGACCTGTCAAGCCTCCAACCGCCCCACTCAGAACCGGACGACTACCCGTACAACGCCCGCTATCGTCGAAGCGTATGGCTAGGTGCGAAGGAGACTTTTGCCCATGTTACGTCATCTACACCCCGCAGTTGCGTTCTGCTGCTTACTCACAGCCAGTACGTTGATTGCCCAGTCGACCATGCCCGCCACAACCCAATCCGCCGCCCCTGACACCGCCAAGGTGCTCGAGGCGGTCGCGAGCATCGATATCACTGCCGCCGGGCCGAGTTGCCGGATGTGGATCGGGGACGTCAACGGGGACGGCCGCATGGATTTGGTGCTGGTGCAACCCGACAACGACCCCAGCGACACGCGCCGGCCGAACTCAGTTGTCGCGATCACCGCATTCGAGCTGACCGGAAAGCAATTGTGGCAGATTGGCACGCCGGACATGGCCAACCGCGTCGGCAGCGGCGCGGACATTCCCGCCCAATTGTACGACATCGACGCCGACGGGCAGATCGAAGTGCTCGCGTGCATCAACGAAGAACTGCGAATCTTTGACGGCAAGACCGGCCAGCAGGAAGCCGCCCACAAACTTCCCGACCCGGACGCGCACGACTGCATCCTCTTCGCCAACTTCTCCGGTAATCCAACTGCTCAAGATATCGTGCTGAAGGACCGCTACCGCCGGCTTTGGGCGTTTGATAAAGATTTCAAGCCCCTCTTCACCTTCAGCGGAAACCTCGGCCACTACCTGTGGCCATACGATTTCGATGGTGACGGCCGCGATGAGCTGATTGCCGGCTATCACCTGCTCGGCTCGGACGGAAAAGAAAAATGGAAGATGGACTTGAAAGGCCATCAAGACGCGGTGTGGGTCGCGGATGTTGATGCCGATCCGTCCAACGGAATGGAGATCATCGTCGGCGGCAATGGAACCTATCTCTACAATGCCCAGGGCAAGCAGCTTTGGGCGTACAACGGCACGGTCGAAAGCCAAAACGCCTTCCCCGGCGATTTTCGTCCCGACCTGCCCGGCCTGGAGATCGGCGGACTTGATCGGATTAACCGCAACCCCACGACCGGGCTGGACGGATTGTTTCTAATTGATGCAAATGGCAAGGAGCTCTACAAAGAAAAACGCCAGGTCCACGGCTGGAGCAGCATCACGACGGTCGTTCGCAATTTTGACGGGAAAGGTGGCGATCACTTCCTCGCGTACCGCCGTGGTGGCGGATTGAAGCCCGGGCTTTATGACGGCCACATGGACCGCGTACTCGGGCTCCCAATCGAAGGCCACTTCATGTGGGCCGATTTGCTCGATAACGGCAGCACGCAGATCGTCGGCTACAACGAAGAAGGAAAAGCGTACATCTATTCGATGGTCCCCTTCGACCTCAGCGCCGCGCCCTCCGGCAAGCCGATCAAACAGCCAAAGCGATTGTATAACTGGACCCGATATTGGGGATCGGAAACGCCGGCGGCTACGAAAGCGTCAAAGTGATCAGACGGAATAGTTGCACGAGCAGGCTGGCGAATATCGACCCACGCTACTTAAACCAGCCGGATTCCAACCCGCCGCGGAGTTGTTTGGGCTTTTTGTTCTTCTTCGGCGCTTCGACCACCGCGACCGGCTCGGGGAGCGGCGCGGGAGCGTGGACTTGCTTGATTGACAATGAGATGCGCCGCTTCTCGGGGTCAATCTCAATGATCCGTACTTCGGTCGACTGCCCTGCCTTGACCACTTCCGACGACATTCTGATTCGCCGGTCGGCCAGCTCTGAGATGTGAATCAATCCTTCGAGCCCCGGTTCCAGTTCCACAAACGCGCCGAAATCCACCAGCCGTGTGACCGTGCCGGTGACGATATCGCTCTGATGATATTTCTCGGCCGCCGTCTTCCATGGGTCCGGGCCGGATTGCTTTAGCGACAGTGTCAGCTTGCGCGCGATCGGATCGAGTGCGATCACGGCGAGCTTAAGGATGTCGTTTTCTTTCAGCACTTCGCCGACGCTGGCGACGCGCTGCCAACTGATCTCGCTGACGGGCAACAATCCTTCGAGCCCTTCTTCGAGTTCGATGAATGCGCCGAACTTTTCAATCCGCGCCACCCGGCCGGTGACCGGAGTGCCGACGCTGTACTTCATCTCGACCCCGGTCCACGGGTCGGCCATCAATTGCTTGAGACTCAGGCTGATTTTGCCAGTTTCCCGGTCAAACTTTACGATTTTCACATCGACGAGGTCACCCACCTGGATCATGTCGCTGGCCTTGACGCCGCGGCGATGCGAGAGCTCGCTGACATGCACCAGTCCGTCGGCGCCGCCGATATCGATGAACGCGCCGTAGTCCATGACGCTGCGCACGGTTCCGCGGCGCGTCTGCCCCTCGGCGAGTTCTTCAAACAATTTTGCTTTGGATTCCTGCCGCTCCTGCTCAATGATCGCACGGCGGCTGACAATCAGATTCTTCCCGCGACGATCCACCTTCTGGACCACGACCTTCGCCTTCTGGCCAAGGAAAATTGAGATGTCCTTGTGGAACTGCACGTCCACCTGGCCCATGGGCATAAACGCCTTCATGGTCCCGATCTGCATCTCGAGGCCGCCTTTATTCATGGCGGTGATCATGCCTTCGAGAATCTGCCCGGTTCGGATCGTCTCCCAATCCCCGCCCTTCACGGCCGCTCCCTTTTTCAGGAGTTTGTAGATGCCTTCCTGCTCGTCGAAATGGCTGACGGTGAACTCCACAGTCTGCCCGACTTCGGGGATGGTTTCGAACTGATCGATCGGCGCGACGCCCTGATTTTTTCCGTCCAACTCCACCAGAAGCTCACCGCGATCATGATTAATCGAATGCACGACCCCGCTGTGGTCGCCTTTGATCTGCTGCCGGCCTTCGTCATCGGCGGGCGCGGTGCCGATGAGCTGGTCCATCGAGACTCCGCCCATGGCATCTTCGATTTGTTTTTCCAAGTCCGCATCCGAATTGCTGCGGAACTTTTCTTTCGACTGATCTGAAAACGAGTCCTGGGTCATACGCTTTAACTCACTCCGTCAAAACCGCCAATCCTACCGGGGGGATTGTGAGAGTGGTAGTGCGGAGGGGATTTCTGCCAGGGGATGCAATTGGACAGATGTACGCGGGGTTCAATGCACGCCTGCGGTCGCCACATCGCTTTGGACATCGACCAGCAAGACGGCCGGGAACTGCGTCTGGAAATACTTAAGACCCCAGTTCGACTCAAACAGCAGCGTCGGCCGCTGGTGCTGGTCGACCATCAGGGATGTGCCCGAGGGGAGTGTCGCGGAGCGTAACGCCGTCGCGTCCGCGGGGTTGGCGAGCCAGCGGAGGTGTTGCCAGGAGGCCATCTCCAGGCGCGTTTCGACGCCGTATTCGCTTTGCAGGCGGAATCGCACGACATCGAACTGCAGTACACCGACCGCCGCTAATAGCGGGACGCGCGATGTGGCGTCGATGCGGTACAGCATCTGCACCACGCCTTCCTGGGACAACTGCTCCAGGCCTTCACGGAACTGTTTGGTGCGCTCGGTGTTGACGCAGTGCAGGTACGCGAATGTCTCGGGTGAGAATCGCGGGATTTCATCGAACGCGCCGGCGACCGCATCCGCGGCGGCGAGTGTGTCGCCGATGCGGAGGTCCGCGTGGCCGACGACGCCGAGAACATCGCCGGGATACGCGCGGTCCACCGTCTCGCGATCGCGACCGAACAGCTTGTGCGTGCTGGAGAGCCGGATGATTTTGCCAGTGCGGACAATCCTGGCCGTCATGTCGCGCTCGAATGTGCCCGAGACGATGCGAACGAACGCGATGCGGTCGCGGTGTCGCGGGTCCATGTTTGCCTGAATCTTGAAAACGAAGCCGGTAAACTCGTCGTGGTCCGGCGAAACGGTCTGCCCGCCGGCGATGCGGGCGGTCGGCGGCGGCGCGTTGTCGAGAAACGCATCGAGAAACGCCTGCACGCCGAAGTTGTTGACGGCGCTGCCAAAAAAGACCGGCGTCTGCTTGCCCGCCGCGAAGGTCGCGGGGTCGAACTCCGAACCGGCGCCGTCGAGCATTTCCAGTTGATCAACTGTCAACTGATAAGTGTCGGCGTCCAGCGCGTCGCGCACGAGTTGATCTCCAATTCCTGCAACCGTGACCGGGGCACGGTACGCGCCGCCTTTTGTGCGCTCGAACAGATGAACCTGCTGCTGCCGCCGATCGAAAATTCCTTTGAAATCCGGCCCGGTCCCCAGCGGCCAGTTCATCGGGACGGCGTGGATGCCGAGCACGCGCTCCAACTCGTCCAGCAGGTCCAGCAGGTCGCGCGCCGGCCGATCGAGCTTGTTCATAAAAGTGAAAATCGGAATGCCGCGCCGTCGGCAGACTTCGAACAGCTTCTTAGTCCGCTCCTCGATCCCCTTCGCGGCGTCGATCACCATCACCGCCGAGTCAACGGCCGTCAGCACGCGGTAGGTGTCTTCGGAGAAATCCTTGTGCCCCGGCGTGTCGAGAAGGTTGACGACCATGTCCCTGTATTCGAACTGGAGCACGGTGGAGCTGACCGAGATGCCGCGCTGGCGCTCCAGTTCCATCCAGTCGCTGGTGACCGCCCGCTGCTGCTTCCGCGACGTGACCGATCCTGCCAACTGGATCGCGCCGCCATAGAGCAAAAGCTTTTCGGTAAGCGTGGTTTTGCCGGCGTCGGGGTGCGAGATGATCGCAAAAGTTCGCCGGCGCGAGATTTCTTCGTTCAATGACATCAGTCCGCCTCTTATAGCGATTTTGCGGCGTGAAAGAAGGTGTCAGAGTGCTCAACCGGATCGGAACCCGGCAGATACTGCCGTGCGAGGTTTGTAAATATCTCCACCTGCTCGCGCTCCCAGGCCGAATCGCGCGTCAATTCACCGGCCATCAAATGCGCGACGCGCGGCGCGATCGCTATTGCGGCGCGGGCGTTGAGGTGCAGTGAGCGCGTCCGCCGCGCCAATACATCATCCACCGTGCGCGCCATTTCGTTCCGCACGGCCCAGATGAAGTGCGCCGATGTGATAGGCAATTCGGGCGTCAGCGGTTCGCAGTGTTCCGCACGTTGCATCAGTTCAACCATGGCCGGCGCATCGGTGCCGTACGCTTGAAGACTTGGCTCGCCGAGCACCTCGACCGAATAGCCGTGGATGCGCAATGATCTGGTAACGCACGGCGCTGGCGCCAGCCCCACTCTACGCGCGGCGACGTCCACACAATCCTCGGCCATCTTTCGATAGGTGGTCCATTTGCCCCCGGCGATGGTGAGCAG
>JACMML010000069.1 GCA_014379105.1 Phycisphaerae bacterium | reverse complement strand
TGATGAATCAGCATTTCCCCTTTGGCTCAGAGCAGCCCTCGCTGATCTTGATGTCACCGGAATCGCGAGCGCTGAACCGGGCACTACCGTTACGAAAAGCGGAGCGGCGACTGGCTTGACCCTAGGAGTCATGGCCGATGTTTGCTATCCCGACCACCCCTACATTGGCGAACGTTGGTGGAACGCGCCGGGACAATTACTGATCGACTCGCGTGACGACCAACTGAACTTCTCGGCGCCCGGCGATTCTGGAGCCGCAGTGCTCGACCAGCAAGAGCGCGTGATCGGACTGCTTTGGGGAACCAATGCAAACGGCCAGGGTATCGCGTGCCCGATTCAGCCGGTGCTGGAGAGTCTGGAAGCGTCCTTGGGATACACCATGAAAGCGATGCCGAGGTCCACATGAGTTCAACCGCTCATTGGCTTGCACTGCTGCCAGACGCGCGCCGACGTCTGATGACCAACGCGACCGTGACCGGCGTGGGCTTGGGTTGTGGTCACCCCGAAGGCCGATCGGACGAACGGGTGTGGCGCGTTTATGTCAGCTCTGCATTGGCGTCCCTCCCAGCCTCGCTCTTCGGTCTGCGCGTTGAGACGTTCGGCATGCGGACTGGCCGGGCGGCGACCAAAACACCGACGGTGTACACGGCTGGTATGCAGATTGAAAGTAAGCTCGCTGGCTCGGGTTTGACGATAGGTTCGTCGAACCAAGGCGCGCTCGGCTGCTTCGCGAAGGATTCGGCGGGAAAGCCGGTGCTGCTGACGAACTCGCACGTCATGTTTCCGCATTATCTGGCTCTGTCGCACTTGGGAGTCTATCAGCCGGACTATAGTTCTTGCTGCTCCGGCGGCGACAAGATCGCGACAGCCGTGTTCGACCCCGCGAAGGTGATCGACGGTAAGTACAAGGGCGGCTTCAAGGAGAAGCTCGGCATCGGATACATTCCTGGACCGTTCGGACCTACCAAAAGCGGCGGCCCTTTGCACTGCAGCGAAACGGATTGCGCCATCGCACGACTCGACCCGGGCGTGCAGTTCCGCAACGTTCTCAAGACACCCGACGGAGAGATTGCCATCAACGGCATCAACGACGACGTGCTCAGCGTGCTGGGGCCGTCGGCGGGCACTGCGCCGGCGCCGGATCAGTACGTTCGAATTTTCACGCCACGAGACGGCGGCAAACTGATTTACGGCACGCTGACCTGGACAGTCACTGAGGAAATTCCCGACAGCATCGAAGTGAATGGTATCCGGCTGTCGCCGATCTTCAGGAATGGGTTTGTGATCGGCTCACCGGAAGACGAGGAAAGGGCCGGCAGTTTCCCATCGATCAACCAGTTCATCATTCTCCCGCGTCCGAAGCCGATTCCCGGCGAAGCCGATTACAAGAAGTTCTATGCGGCGAATCAGGAACTCAGTTTCAATTTTGGCGATTCGGGCTCGGTTGTGATTGACCACCTTGGGCGTGTGATTGCGCAGATCATCGGCGGGTTTCCATTTGTGCCCGAGTTATTTGTGCGAAAAGTGAAGGACCGCTCATTGATTGAATTCACCGCGGTTGGCAATGTCGCCATCGCGAGCCCGATTAGAGGCATCATCGAGCAACTGGACATTACGATCCCTGCCGCTGGATTCGCGGGCACGGTGCCTGCGTCGGCGGAGCGCGCGCGCGCATCGGTGCCAGGTTTTGAGAGCGATGATGCCATTAACGACCGGCAAATCGTCGAGCGCCTGCGCGAGCATCTGCGGCCATCGCGGCGCGGCAGGTTTGTGCTTGGGAAAATAAGCCAGCATCGCCGCGAGATCCGCGACCTGCTCGAACGCGTGCGCGCCGTCAGCGCGGCATGGCGCGATCTTCAAG
>JACMML010000068.1 GCA_014379105.1 Phycisphaerae bacterium | reverse complement strand
TGCGAGGATCTGGTCGGTGATGAAGCCGATTGCGCCGAAGATGAAAATGCCCGCGTAGACATTGGCGTAATTACGGAACTTGCGGTTCTGATCGATGAACTCCGACAGACCGGAGAAAGCGCCGACGATCTCGGCCACCGCGAGATAAATCCAGCCAAAACCAAGCGTGATCCGCAGGTCATTGAAGAGCATCGGCAGCGCGCCCGGCAGGACAACGCGCGTCAGTAGTCGCCACCGCGTCGCCCCGAGCGTCTGGGCGGCCTCGAGAAGCGCGCCATCGACGTAGCGCGTGGTGTTTGCGGTGACCAGCAGCAGATTGAAGAACAATCCGATGAAGATGATCGCCACTTTGGGCGCATCGCCCATGCTGAAGATCGACACCATCAACCCGCCGAACGCCGGCGCCGGCATATAGCGGAAGAAATCGACGAACGGCTCGATGAGCTTGGAAAACAGGTCAAATGTGCCACAGAGCAATCCCAGCGGCACCGCGATCAGCACCGCGAGTGCGAATGCTTTTGCCAGCACCGAGACGCTCTGGAGGATGCGTTCGTGCAGCCACGGCGCGCCGCGCCGCGCCGGCTCGGTCGTGAACGACAGATAGATCGACCGCGCGACCTCGTGCGGCTGCGGAAGAAAGATGGGATTGGTCAGTGTGCCTTGCATAAGCGCTTTGCCGGCGCGGGTCAGTTCCTGTTGCTCTTGTTTGTAGACCGCCCGGTCGACAATGTTGCCGACGGCGTACCGTTCGGTTCCCCCTTGGTCGGTGATTTTGAACTGGGGGTGCCAAACCCACGGCACGTAGCTCACCAGGCACCACGCGGCCAGCGGGATGAGAAACGAAACGACTTTCATCATCGCCGCCCGGCGCGGCGCCAGCGGCTTCCGTATCGCAAGCCATGGCTGGGGATTATTTAGCAAACTGACCCTCCCGCCAGCGGCCGGCGGTCGTCGCGGCAATTACTTCTTCAATTCCTTCACCAGCGACGGGTCAATGTATGAATCGATGTTCTGCGCGTCCTTGTAGACGCCGTGTTTCATATTGAAATCGTTGGCGATTTTGCTCGATCCGTAGACGCTGTCGAGAGAATCCTTCTTCTCCATCGCCGCGAGGTTGCCTTCCAGATCAAGCAGAAACGTCCCCTTTAGATTTTTCTCATACTCCGCCGGATCAACCTGCACACGCGCCGCCATGATCTTGACGGCCTCGGCGCGGGTTGCGGGATCTTTGATGAATGCGACGGTTTTCAAATACGCCGACACCACTTTCACCCACTCGGCGCGCCTTGATGACAGGCTGTCTTTGGTGACGTAGATGCCGTCGTAGATCAGCCCCTTGGCGTCGGCGCTGGTGAAGAGCGCCTTACTGCCGGCCACCTGTTTCAGCGTCTGACCCGCGATCGGATACCAGGCGGCCACCGCGTCCACACCCCCGCTGGCCAGCGCCTGCGGGGTTTCGTTCGTCGGCACGTTGGTGATCGTGATATCTTCTTCCTTCATCCCGTTGGCTTCCAGTGCCTTCAAGACAAGCAGGTGTTCCACGAGATTCAGTTCCAGGCCCACTTTCTTGCCTTTGAGATCCTTGATCGAGTTGATTCCGGACTTGGCG
Source organism: Phycisphaerae bacterium (assembly GCA_014379105.1). Taxonomy (GTDB): domain Bacteria; phylum Planctomycetota; class Phycisphaerae; order Tepidisphaerales; family Tepidisphaeraceae; genus JACMML01. The sequence goes on along the minus strand of JACMML010000068.1, from coordinate 4,184 downwards.
ACGAGCATGTCATTGCCGTTGGAATAGTCGGTGAGGACGATACAGGTGCTGGGCTTGCCGGTAGCGCCGGTGACCAATGCGTCGCCATTGGTCATCGCGACGGCATCGACCTTGCCGGCGGCGAGCGCTTCCATGCTGGGGAGGTATTCCATCCAAACTAGTTCCACCTCCACGCCGGCGTCTTTGAAAAAGCCCTTTTCCTTCGTGACATCGAAGGTCACCCATCCCGGCCAGTCCGAGTACGCGATCTTTAGCGGTTCGGCGACCGCGGTGCTACCCAACAGCGCGACAGCGCCAGCCACTAGCTTGAGACACGTTCCAAGGATCCGCATGGAGACCTCCGTTAATTGAAAAAGCTGCGTAAAGAGTGTGTAAAGAATTTGTCATGTAAGCCGATTCGCCGCGTTGGCGAACTGGCGAGAAAGCGTACTGTGAACAACGCCACCGCCCGACTGTTAGGCCGGGAATCTACCCTGCTGCAAACCGCCGGTTTTAGCTGAAAATCAAAAACAAGCGACGCCCGATCGTTCGAAGAGTTGGCGAAGGATTGGCTACTGTGATTGCGCCGGGGCTCAAGCGCCCCGGGATAGAGCAATTGCGTTAAAGCGAATCCGTACCAGTACTTCGTTGATCGGACGGCTGGAGCAACCTCGACGTGTAAACGTCAGAGCGCTCAATGGCCGAAACTCGATGCCGTCCTGGAATTGTGACGACACCTACGCCGTGCGGCGGGACCAACCTGTCATCAAGCGTAATGCAATCCGGGTGCCACCCTTGGAAAGCCCGAAACCGCCGTGCGCGGATGCCTACGAATGCGTCACCGCACCATGCGCGATCGGCCGGTGCGCGCGAGATAGGCACGCTTGCACAATGTCTGTGATGATGTGGGTAACGAATGTCCGCTGGCGACCGTCCGTCGACCGTTATTCGGCGGTCAGGAGCGTCCGCTCGATCGCGCGGATGACCATACCAACAAGACGGTGCCGCGGGGCCACCTTGCAGCCAACCTCGCCAAACCGCGCCCAGAGCGTGTCGGCGCGCATGGCGGTGGCTAGGTAATCCGCGGCGACATTCGGGAGCTCGCTGATGCAGCCGGTTAAAATGACCTGACGGATGCCGAGCATGTTCAGCGCCGATGCGATCGAGATCGCCGCGGCGTCCAGCGAGCGCTTCATCCAGTCGGGGAGACCGCGTTGCTCGATGAGCGTGACTAGCTCCGCCCACGTGCTGGCGTCATGATGCTCGGCCGCACTTTGCAGCAGCCCTTTTCTGGAAACCAGTGTTTCGACGCATCCGGTAGATCCGCACCCGCACGGCCGGGCATTATTCGGAACGGGTGTGTGACCAAGCTCGCCGCTGAGCGGGAGCGGCCCGCTATACAAACTCCCCTGCGTCACGGCGGCAGCCCCGACGCCGGTGCCGAAATCGACCAGTAGAAAATCGCTCGATTCCGGCTCCACCGCGGCCTGTCCGAGCGCCAGCGCCCGAATCTCCTGTATGCAGATCAGCGGCGCGGGAGACAATTTTCTGATAATCGCAGCCAGATCCGCGCCCTGAGACCATTTAAGGTTTGGCGAGAACAGCACCCGGCCGGCCAATTCGTCGACCACGCCCGGTAGGCTCGCAACGACAGCGCTGATACCGCGCGCCGGCAATTTACTCCAAATCCCCTGCAGCCGCTGCTCCCATTCGCCGAGCGAGCCGGGCGTATCAAAACTGTGCGTCCACTGATCCTGCGCCGACACCGCAAGCGGCGCTGGCGTGATGCGGGTCTGATGCACGCCTATCTGAATTGCGATGAACCGCGCCTGCGAGCTATCCAGTTCCAGCGGTTTGGATGGCCGCCCCAGCGCCCCGACCGGCTGTGACCACGTGGATTCCATCCCCGTCAGCGACGTATGGCTTTCGACCAGAATGCCGGCGGCGAGCAGTTGATCAACGATGCGCGTGACCGTCGGCTGGCTGATTCCTGAGACTTTTGATAACTCCACGCGCGACGCGCGACGGTAGCGAAGCATCGATTCGATAATGCGCTTCTGATTAAGCTTGCGCAAGTGCGCCGAGGTGGCCATGGTCGCAGAGGGTACGGGAATGACGGGGTTTTAGTCCAGCGTGTCGGACAACCAAATCGGTGGCCTATTGCCTGCTTTTGTTTCGCGATGAAATTCAGCGCGCCGCCGCGCGCTTTCATGCGCCCCGCGGCGCGGGCAAACTCAACAGCATTCTCTCAGCCGTCGCGGGGATCGGCAGCGACGGAGCGCGACCAGGCATGTACGCGCTGCGTAGCGCGTCCCCCAGCGCAAGCCACACGCTAAGACCAAGCAGCAATGGCGGCTCGCCAAGCGCCTTGCTGCGATACAGGCTGACATCGCTATTGGGGTTATCAAGCAGTCGCACATTCATGTTCGCCGGGACGTCGGAGATGTTGGGGATCTTGTACGTCGTCGGCGAATGCGACAGCAGCGCACCAGCAGGCGAATACATCAGTTCCTCGGTGGTCACCCAACCCATCCCTTGCACAAACCCGCCGATGATCTGCCCGCGATCGATCCCCGGATTAATCGGCCGGCCAGCGTCCATGAGGATGTCCACCCGCGTCACCTTGTATTCGCCGGTGAAACGATCGAACAGCACCTCGCTGCACGCGACGCCGTTGGTGAAATAAAGAAATGGCGTACCGCGCCCGGTTTCCCGATCAAACTCAACACCCGGCGTCGCGTAAAACCCGCGCTCGCCGAGACTGACACGCCGCTCGTGCGCTTCGCAGACGACGTTGGCAAACGCGATCCGCTTCGCCGCTGAGCCGGGGACAGATATAAATCCGTCCGCGAACAGCAATTCGCCGGGAGCAACGCCATCGCCGAGCATGTCGGCAGCCACCTCGGCGAGACGCGCTCGCAATCGGCCGCACGCATCGACCGCCGCCGCGCCGTTCAAATCCGTTCCGCTGGAAGCGGCGGTCGGCGAGGTGTTATTGTTCTTCTCGGTACTGGTAATCGCGACGATCACGCCGTCATACGAGATTCCCAGTTCGTCGGCCACGATCTGTCGGATGCGCGTGTTCACGCCTTGGCCCATCTCCGTCGCGCCGGTACTCACCATCACCGAGCCGTCTTCATAGATATTCACCAGCGCATTGGCCTGGTTCATCGCCCGGCGCGTAAACGATATCCCGAACTTGACCGCCGAGATCGCCATTCCCCTGATGTGCGTGGCGGACTGATCATTGAAGCGCCCGATTCCGGCACGGCGGGCGTCGTAGTCACAATCCGCGCGCAGCGTGGTAAACAGCTCCGGCAGCGTGTTGTTGCGCACGGTCTGTCCGTAGGGGGTGATGTCGCGCGAATCGGCGCCGTAACAATTCACCTGCCGCACATCCGCCGCATCCCGGCCGAGCGCCGCGGCGATCTCCTGGATGATGTTCTCAATGCCGGCAACGCCTTGCGGGCCGCCGAAGCCGCGGAACGCCGTGTTGCTCGGCAGATTCGTCCGGCACACTCGGCCGACAATTCGCGCCGCCGGCAGGTAATAGGCATTATCGCTATGCAGCATCGACCGCTCGAGGACCGCGAACGAGAGATCGGTCGAACACCCGCCGTTGGAGAATAACTGGAGATCAACCGCGGTGATCGCGCCGTCGTTCTTGAATCCGGCGCGGTAGATGATCTTGAACGGATGCCGCTTACCCGTGTAGCGCATGTCGTCATCTTTGCCATACGCGAATCGCACCGGCCGACCCGTTTTAGCCGCCAGCAGCGCCGCCATCATCGCCGGCTGGGCGGCCTGCGTCTCTTTTCCGCCGAAGCCGCCGCCCATGCGCCGACAGACGCTGATCACATGATTGAACGGCACGCCCAGCACTTGAGCCACCAGCATCTGCACCTCCGACGGGTGCTGCGTTGAGGAGTGGATCGTCATCTGCCGTTGCTCGCCGGGAATAGCGATGCTGATCTGCGATTCGAGGTAAAAATGCTCCTGCCCGCCGATTTCCAGCACGCCCTCGATTTGTTGATCAGCGGCCGCGAAGCCGGCGTCGACATCGCCGGTTTCGATCCTGCGCGGGACGCCAAAGTAGGAATCCGCGGCAATCGCTTCGTCGATGGTGAATAGCGCGGGCAGCGCTTCCATCTCGACAATCACCGCCTGCTGCGCCGCCCGAAGCGCCTCGGGCGTCTCGGCGGCGA
>JACMML010000067.1 GCA_014379105.1 Phycisphaerae bacterium | reverse complement strand
GTTCTCGATCAGGGGCCCGGCCAGACCCGTATCACGTGCTGATCAGCGAATCGATGCTCCAACAGACGCAAGTCGCCACGGTCATCCCGTATTACGACCGGTTCATCGCTCGCTTCCCGACGGTCCAGGCGCTGGCGGCCGCGGATGCGCAGGATGTGCTGCGGCTTTGGCAAGGGCTGGGCTATTACTCCCGTGCGCAAAATCTGCTGGCGGCGGCGAGGATGATCGTGAACGACTTCGCTGGCCAGGTGCCTTCGGACGTCGAATCGCTCCTGCGCCTGCCCGGCGTCGGCCGGTACACCGCCGGGGCGGTCGCGTCGATCGCGTTTGACCGACGCCAGCCGATCCTCGACGGCAACGTCGCCCGCGTGCTCTGCCGGCTCGAGCGGATCGAGTCGGCCGACGTTCGCGATCGCGAAACCGTCGCCCGGCTGTGGGATCTGGCGACTGAACTCGTCCCGAAGAACCGCCCCGGCGATTTCAATCAGGCGGTGATGGACCTCGGCGCCACCGTCTGCACGCCCCGCAATCCGCAATGCCTGACCTGCCCTTTACAGAACTGCTGCAAAGCCTTTGCGGCCGGGTTGCAGGATCGAATTCCCGCGCCGCGCAAAACGCGGATCACGCCGCTCGTCAAACGTCAAACCCTCTGCATCGAACGCGCCGGCAAATGGTTGATCGAACAGCGCCCCCCGCGCGGGCGCTGGGCAAGTATGTGGCAGTTCGTCACAATCGCACCTCGTGTAGCCGGCGAGCTTGCTCGCTGTTCCACCAAGCTAGGACGCATCAACCACACTCTCACTCACCGGCGGTACCAGTTCGACGTCTACCGATGCCGCGCAAACGGGACAGATATTCCAGCCAGCGAAGCGCCGCGAAAATGGGTGTCGCTCACGGAACTCTCGGAATATCCGCTACCAAAGCCGCACCTTCGAATCGCGAAGCTGCTCGCCGCCCACAAGCACGAGTCCCCGAAGCGGTGATTTGCTCACCGCAAATCTGAATCGTATATCCGGGGAAGCCGGCGACGCGGACGGTTTGTCCACGCCGGCCAATGTATGACCGGAATGGAACTCAATCCCGTCGACGACGCTTCGCCCCCCGCCGCGCAGGCTCGGCCGAAAACCGGCGCCGTTGTCGGAGCCCTCGCCGGCGCGGCGCTGATCGCCAGCTACCTCTTCGCCTACTGCCTGATCAACGCCCTGGTCGCCGCGGAAGTAATCTCGCGCTGGCAACCCAATCACGATCCGCGCCCCAGGTTCTTCGTCGGCGCGTTCGTCACGATGCTCGGCCTATTCAGCGGCTTCGCATTCCTGGCACGCACAATGAGCCGACGACAGATGACGAAGATCGACGAGATGGAATCCGACTAAGCGCCGACAATGTCACTTCAGTGACATTGCTTTTCCCGACGAAGAAAAAATCCGCTCTAGCGCACCCGCCAACTGCTGCATCGCGAGCGGAACATTGACGTTCGAGTCGATGTAACTTTCCGTGAGCACGACTGAATCGACCGCCGCGCACATCGCTTCCAGCGCATTCGGATCATCACCTCTAATCTGCGCCATCCGCTTGCGGAAGTGTTCCGACGCCAGACGCAGGTAGAGCGTAAGCGCTTCGCGCGTCGCCTGATCTTTGCTGCCGAGTTCGTCGCGCTCCAGTTGTTTCTGCGCGTACGCTTCGGCCGACTTTTTGAACCATTCCGGCAGCCCGCGGGCGTCACCGCCCCGCTCGGCGGACTCGAGCATCGACGTCAACTGATCCGCGGCGTAGACCACGCCGTCTTCGATCCACTTCAACGCCAGCCCGAGCGAGCCATCCGCGACGTTGGCCGCGCGATCGCCGGTTCGCTTGTCGATCTTTCTCGCGACGAGTTGTTCTTGCACGACGTCGAAACTCAACGCCGCGAATCGGATCACCTGGCTCCGGCTGCGGACGGTCGCCAGGATCGAACCGGGTTGATCCGTCAGCAGGATAATGAGCGTCCGCCCCGCCGGTTCCTCCAGCGTTTTAAGCATCGCGTTCTGCGCCTGCGCGTTCATCAGCTCGGCCTGCTCGATCACGAAAACTTTCCCGCGATTCATCGCCGCCTTCATCGCGACCTTCTCAAGCAGCTCCGGCCGAATCACGTTGATCGACAGATCGATTCCTTTGCTTTTGCCGGTCTTGTCGTGATAGCGGATCAGCTCTTTGGTGATGACATGAAAATCCGGATGGCTGCTCGCATCGAACAACTTGCACGCCGCGCACTTGCAGCAAGGCGAATCCTTTTTCGGATTCTCGCAAAGGAACAACGCGCCCAGCGCTCGCGCCGTTGTCGCTTTTCCGACACCGACTGGACCGGAAAAGACCAGCGCGTGCGGCAAACGATCCGCGATGTACGCATCGCGCAGCGCGTTGATCGCTGCTTCCTGACCGAGGATGTCCTTAAACGTGACCAAGTCACTTCCTCGACAAAACCCGCCGCAAGCGGCGGGGCTAAACGAGTTACTTCAGCGTCGCGAGCTGCTTCAACACATCCTGACGCACCGCTTCGATGTCGCGATCGGCGTTGATCACGCGATATCGCTGCGGATCCCGCTTGGCCTGGTCGAGATATTTTCGTCGCACGTCTTCGTGATACTCGAACGACCGCAGCTCGATGCGATCTTTCGTGAGCTGGGCCTGCACGTCCGCGGGAAAGTCCAGCAGGAACTTCGGCTGCACACGCTGCGCGCTTTTCTTCGTCGGCATGTCGAGGATCAGCGTGACGTCCGGCCAGCGCCCCTTGATCGCAATCTCGGCCACCGATTTGATATCGTCAACCGTCAACCCATCGCCGCCGAGCTGATACGCCAGCGTGCTGGAGACGAAGCGATCGGAGATGACGACCTTGCCCTCGCTCAGCGCCGGCGTGATCTTCTCGTGCATCATCTGCGCCCGGGCCGCCATGTAGAGCAGCATCTCGCAGCGCATGGCCATCTCGGTGTTGTCGGGGTTGAGCAGGATCGCGCGGATCAGTTCGCCGATGCGGGTCGCCCCCGGATCGTGCACCGCCAGCACCTGCATGCCCGCCAATTCGAGGTCCTGCCGCAACAACGCCGCCTGCGTGGATTTTCCGCACCCTTCGCCGCCGTCGAAGACGATGAATTTTCCAGCCAGATGCTTCACGGCCGCATCGTAACGGAGAACCCGCCGCGACCAAACTCGCCTTGCCGAGCGCAATCGTCAGGGCTGCGCCTGAGCCGTCGGCAACCACCTCCCAGCGCTCCGCTGCCTCCTTGCGCCCTCCGCCAGCACCTCGGAAGCCGTCGATTCAGCGCTGGTTCCGGTGGGTTCGTTCTGTTCGATTTGATATGATTTCTCGGGCTTCTCTGAAGTCGCGTTGGTTGCAACCGTCGGCCACTGCTGGTCTTCGGCGAACTGCTCCAACTTTGGCTTTTGGCTTCGCCGGCGAAGTTTACAATGTATGGGAGCTTTGGTGTGACGGTCATGATCGAGCTCCTTCTGAGAGAAATAGAGTTCAGAGGTTAGGCGAAAAATGAATTGACGCCCGCCGTTGGAACGTTGGCGAGCGAGCAGGCCGCGAGCACGCGCAGACCGCGTGGCGGCGCGATCATTATACCCCACGAGATAGTCGAAGTCGGCCGAAATGCGTCAGTCGCTGCACGATCGGCCCAACCATTGGCCGGGCCATCGATTAGGCGAACGCCGGGGCGACAAGCTGGGCAAGAATAATCTAAGCGCGCTCGGGAAAACTTGGTTTGCGGGCTCATGAGCGGTTATTTTGTATGCGTTCCCGGCGGTATGGTGCTGCCGGTCAAGATAAACAGTAGTTATGCAACGGAGGAAGCCCTCCAAGTTCAAGTGGTTCGTGCGAGTCGCTGTCCTCGGCGTCATCGTCTGGTTTGTCTGGTCGCTCTTCGGCTTCCACGTGACCGAATCGCGCGGTCCGTGCATCGCTTCCAAAGCTGAGTCGATCACAGGACTCACGCTTCCGCCCGAATCGAAGAACATCCGGGCTGCCAGCTACAGCCAGTGGATCGAGTATGCGCAGTACCTTCGCTTCGAAGCTCCGGTAGACGTGTGCGTGCGCTATGCGTCCACCGTGGTACCGGGCGCGGCGACTCAACCCGCTGACGAATTCAATCTAAAGAATGGCGCTAGTCTCATTCGTTCTGGCGCGTTTGACGACTTCAGTTGGTTTGATCTGGACAAGGCGCAGAACGTCGTGACTGCCGGCGGTGGACCGAGCCAAGCGCAGGTTTGGGTAGATCAAACGCGCGGCGTGTTCTATTACCGCAAGACGGACTGACGGCGGTCCGGCCGGCTCGGCGCCCGGCCGGCCATTGAATGTTGGTCCGTTATGCAGCAGCAGATGGACGCCGAACCGGATCCACTGGAGACGCCGCTTAAGCCCCCAATGCATTACCAACGCGATCGCCGCACAACTCGCCGCTGAAGCACCGGAGGGCCCGAGGGTTGACCATCAATCGGCCCTCAACATAATCCTCCCAATGCTCTCCAAGCCGATCGATACCGCCCCGCTCAAGGCGCAGTTTGCTCAGCTCTTCGGGCCGGGCGGGAAGATTCATGTCGTGCGCGCGCCGGGCCGCGTCAATTTGATCGGCGAGCACACCGATTACAACGATGGCTTTGTTTTGCCGATGGCGATCGAACCGTACGTGCTGGTGGCGTGTCGCGGACGGGATGACGCGACCGTGCGCGTGGCTTCCAGTCATTTCCCCAACCAGACGATCGAGTTCTCCGTTCAATCCAAGATCAAGCGCGAAGAGCCGCAATGGGCGAACTACGTTCGCGGAGTCGCGGCCGAGCTGCTGGCGGCCGGCATCCCGCTGGTCGGAATGGAAGCGCTCATCACCAACACGCTCCCGGTCGGCGGCGGACTATCCAGCTCGGCGGCCATCATGGTCAGCACGGGGCTGGCGATGTTGAAGGTCGCCGGGCTGACGATGGACCCATCTCGCCTGGCACTGATCGCGCAGCGCGCCGAGCACGAATACGCGGGCGTGCCCAGCGGGATCATGGATCAGACGATCGTCGCCGCCGCCAAGGCGGGTCACGCGATGATGCTGGATTGCCGCGATCTCTCGAAACAATACATCCCGCTCGACCCGGCCGAGCTGCGCGTGGTCGTCGTCAACAGCATGATCAAGCATGAGAACTCCAGTGGCGAATATGCGAAACGCCGCAAGCAATGCGAAGAAGGCGTCGCGTTCTTCCAGAAACAAACGCCCACGATCAAAGCGTTGCGTGATGTGACCATGACGCAACTGGAGCTGAGCAAGGGCAAGCTGGACGACGTCATCTATCGCCGCTGCCGGCACATCGTGACGGAGAATGGCCGCACGATCGACTTCGCCATGCAGCTCACCAAGCGCAATTATGAGCTGGCCGGCGAGCAGATGGTCGCCAGCCACAACAGCCTGCGCGATGACTACGAGGTCAGCTTGCCCGAGCTGGATTTTCTGGTCGACGAATCGATGAAACAAAAAGGCGTGTACGGCGCGCGAATGACCGGCGGCGGATTTGGCGGCTGCATCGTCGCCTTGATGCAACCGGGCGCGGTCGAAGCATTTACGCCGGCGATCCAGGCGAGCTATTCAAAGAAGTTCGGCACGTCCCCCACGATCTTCGCGACTGTCCCGACGGGTGGGGCGAACGTGCTCGAGTAAACCATTGAGCGCTGTCATTCTGAGCGAAGCGAAGAATCTCGGGTGTCGATCGGTGTCCGCAGTCCGAGATTCTTCGCTTCGCTCAGAATGACAATTGCATTCTCATGTACCGACGACCAAGCCACCCAGTAGTCCCCGATCATGTGGGTGCATCGCAGACGTTCCACTTTCGCGTAATGGGCGCCGCTAACATGTTCGATACCTTTGCGCGCAACATCGATCGAGGGGACACCGAATCCCTTGACTACGGCAGCCCCG
>JACMML010000066.1 GCA_014379105.1 Phycisphaerae bacterium | reverse complement strand
ATCGGCGTAATCTGCGATTCAAACTCTTCTTCGCGTCTTCCTTCGCGCTCTTTGTTTCTTCGCGGTTAACAAGGTTAAAAAAACGGAACCCCGGTGGGAACAAACGAGCCACCGGCTGGTCGCTACGGTCGGGCGCGAAACTTTCGCGATCGACCGCCATTGCTGACCCGGTGGCTTCTGAGGTGGAGGATTCTCCGATTTATCGTCATCCAATGCAATAAAAATCGCCGCTACGGCGAAAAATGTTTTCGGCGTTACAGCGGTCGATGATGTTCGCCGGAACGCAAAAACCAAATTCGCCGATCCCATGGTATAGTGCGGGCCACATATGTTATCGGGGCCGACAAAGAACCTGTTTTCAGCGATCGAGAAGGGTGATATTCGCCGGTGTGAGCGTGCGTTGCTCGCCGGCGCGGATCCCGCGGCGCAGCGGGGGAACCCGGTCAATAATTCGGTCGAGCGGCCGATGGATGTTGCGGCGCGGCTTGGACTTTTGGGGCTTGTCGATCTGCTCTTTTGCAGCGGCGCGCCGCTGAATGCCGACGAGGCTGGCGGCACGCGAGCGCTGGTGTTGGCGCAGTTGGCCGGGCATCAGGATGTGGAAGACATGCTTCGCGACGTCGGCGCGCGCGATGGCCTGCTGATCGGTCTGTGCGTCACCAACAATCAGGACGGCATCAACGTCATTCTCGATTCCGATCCCGCGCGCTGGCCGAACTACGCGCTGGATTCGGTCCGCAGCGGTAATGTTGAGATGGTGGAAGACAATCTTCGCCGCAACCCCGTCATCACTCCCGAGGGGGACGGATTCGCACTGGTGCGCAGCGCGATTTTCCAGTGGCGGCTGGTTCACAAATGGAGCATCGACGGGTTTGACCGCACCCGCTTCCAGGTGATCCATCACATGCTGCTGGACTGGGGCGTGGATCCCAATTCCACCGACGAGGACGGCCGCACGCTGATCCATCAGCCTGCGTTTTACGGCCGGGTCTGGAGCCCGACTGAAGACGAGCGCATCGCCCACACACGGATTCTTCTGCACCGCGGCGCCGATCCCACCCAGCGCGACCGCCAGGGGCTCAGCCCGCTGGATACCGCGTTTCTGTACGACCACCCGCGCCTCGCGGCCGTTCTGACACCGGCATCATGGCGGGAAACGCCCAGCCTGCCGACGAGCGATGGTCCCGGTTGGTAGCCGCCACGCCCTTTTTTTGCCCTCACTGATTGACGCGCATTTTACGTTTCACGCAAATTTTTTTGTCATTTGCGCGGACGTCGCGTTTGGTCTTGGCAGGGCTGGCGATTGGACTACGCTACGCACACCATGATGATTTCGACCGCCCGCACATTGATGCTGTTCACAATAATTACATTAAGCACGCTGATGATCTCATTTCCGGCGCGCGGTGCTGATCCGCAGGCGCTGTTTACCGGCCCGCCGGATGCGGCCAAGCCGCGCGTGCTGTGGATGTGGATGGGGAGCAACATCAGCCGCGATGGGATCACCAGCGATCTTGAGTCGCTGCGCGAGGCGGGCTACGGCGGGACGATGGTGTTTTCGCTCGCCGACGTGTGCGTCCCGTGGGCGGCGACGATTCACAAGAGCCCGACGCCGGAGATCATCGCGTTCACCCCGCCGTGGTGGGCGCTGGTAAAGCACGCCGCCGAGGAATCGAAGCGGCTGGGGATGGATTTTGGCATCCACAACTGCGCCGGCTATGAATCCAGCGGCGGGACATGGATTACGCCGGAATTGTCGATGCAGGAACTCGCCTGGTCGCAAACGCCGGTCACCGGCCCGACAAAATATTCCGGCGAGCTTCCCAAGCCGAAGGTGGATCCGCGCTCGCACCAGCCCTACCCGCTGGTGAACCCCGCCAACGACAAAATCGAAATGCCGCTGGCCGAGGCGCGGACGACCTATTTCCGCGACATCGCTGTGCTCGCGGTGCCCGCTAAAGGCGTCATCACGAAAGACCAGGTGCTCGACCTGAGCGCGAGCATGAAGGAAAACGGCGCTCTCGAGTGGGACGCCCCCGCCGGCGAGTGGATCATCTATCGCTTCGGCCACACGACCAACGGAAAATACACCCAGCCGGCACAGTGGGAGGCCAAGGGATTAGAGTGCGATAAGTACAGCGCCGAAGCGGTGTCGTTTCACATCAATCATGTCATCAAGGAACTCAAGGCCAACCTCGGCGACCTGGTCGGCAACGGGCTTTCCTACCTGCATTTTGACAGCTATGAAGCGCGCGACACAAATTGGACGCCGCTGATGCGCGAGGAATTCAAAACGCGCCGCGGCTATGAATTAACCCCATGGCTGCCGACATTCGCCAAGCGCGTGATCGGGAGCGAAGAGGAAACCAAACGCTTCAACGACGACTTCAAGAAGACCACCAGCGATCTGTATCGCGACGTCTATTTCAAAACGCTCAAGACGTTGATCAACGCCGCCGGGCTCGAGATGGCTTCGGAGCCGTATGGGGGTTCCTGGGACGTGGCGGAGATCATTCCGCAGTTGGACAGAGTGTTCGGTGAATTCTGGACGAACAAGGGAGATTTCTTCCCGTTCATGCTCGAAGAGACGATGGTCGCGGCGCGCAAGGCGCAGCGGAACATCATCGAAGCCGAAGCGTTCACAGGCGCCCCGCCGGCGAGCAAATGGACCGAGACGCCCGCGTGGCTCAAGCGCATCGGCGACAAGGCATTCGCCAACGGTATCAACCGCTTTGTACTTCACTATTTCGCGCATCAGCCGTGGGCTGATCGCGTGAAGCCGGGCATGACGATGGGCCAATGGGGCACGCACTTCTCGCAGAATCAGACATGGTGGGAGCCGGGCAAGGCCTGGGTCGTCTATGTCGCCCGCTGCCAGGCGCTGCTCCAATGGGGCACCATCGCCCCGGAGAATGGCCGCGATGTGGATGTGGACGAAACCAGCGGCGGCGTGGTCAAAGCGATCCACCGGCAGGAGAGCGGGACCGATATCTACTTCGTCGCCAACACCGGGTGGAACGATATAACCACCGATTTCACGTTCAAAGGAATCAAAGGCCGTCTGCCGGAGCTTTGGGATCCGGTGCGCGGGACCACCCGCGATCTACCGGCCTATACCGAGCACGCGAATGGCACGTCGCTGCAGATCACGTTCGCGCCGACTCAGAGCTTCTTCGTTGTATTCCGCAAACCTTCGTCAGCGACCGCCAGCGACAAGCGCAATTTTCCGTCACTCCAGACCGTGATGAATCTGACCGGCTCATGGCAGGTGACGTTTGATCCCAAATGGGGCGGCCCGCAACAGCCGGTGACGTTTGACGGGTTGAGCGATTGGACGCGCCGATCCGAGACCGGCATCATGTATTACAGCGGCACGGCCAGCTATCAGCAGCGGTTCGATGTGCCCGCCGAAAGCGTGCAACGCGCTGTTGAAATCGATCTGGGCACGGTGAACCACATCGCCCGCGTTAAGCTTAATGGCAGTGATCTCGGAGTCATCTGGACCGCGCCGTGGCGAGCCGCTGTGCCCGCAGGCCTGCTGAAGCCGACGGGCAACGAGCTGGTCATTGAAGTCACCAACGTGTGGGCGAACCGATTGATCGGCGATGAGCAGGAGCCGGCCGACATGCAGTGGCTCGCCGGGCCGTTTGGGCACGGCGGATACCTGAAAGAGTTTCCCGAATGGTTCCTCAACAAGCAGCCGCGCCCGTCCACCGGCCGGTATACGTTTGCAACGTGGAACTACTTCAACAAGCACTCGCCGCTGGTCTCGTCCGGCCTGCTCGGGCCGGTGACGATCGTCGCGGAAACGGAGAAGTAACGCCGGATCATTTCCGTTGCGGCGCTACGGAAAACATCTCCGCACCGTGCGGGCCGACCGTTACCGTCACCTCGCTTGTGTCTGGCGGCAGATCGCGCTGACGCCAGAGATCGCGTACGATGGGCGGACCGGAGATCTTGAGTTCTGAGACCTTGTAGGTCATCTCGATCGGCTCTTCCCCGCGATTAAACAGCGCCACCGCCCAGCGGCCGCCGGTGAGCGGCTTGAGCCAGACTTCCTGTGATCCATTCTTACTCGCCGGATAGCCCTGTTTTCCCAGCGCGTCCTGGTTGACTGCGATCACCTCATCGTTGCTGTAAATGCTGAGCGTCAGTTCATCCATCTTGGTCAGATCACAGCCGATCAACAGCGGCGCTGCCAGGATGCACCACTGGGTCATCTGCGTGTGCATTTCTTCGTGCGTGAGCTGGCCGTTGCCGATTTCGAGCATATCGGGATCGTTCCAGTGGCCGGGGCTCGCCCATTTTTCGAGCCCGACCTGCTGGTTGATGATCGATGTAAACTTCGGCCACACCGGCGTGATGTCGCGCGTCGTCCGCCAGACATTCGCCTTCACCGATGGCCCCCACTCCCACACATTGCCCATGCCGTACTGGCAGAGGCTGTAGACGATGTCTCGATCGACTTTGGCGAGTGACTCTCCAAACTGCATGTATGGCGCGATGTACATCGCGCGATCAATCTCTTTGCGCTTCCCGCCCGGCAGCTTGTCGAGGATCGTTTCCAGCTCGGCCGTGAGCACCTTGATGCGCTCGTTGCTTTCGGGCTTGCGGGGACGGATTTCCGTCAGCGGCACGCGCTCGGCCACAATCGCCTGAATCCGCTCCGCGTCGCCCGGAAGCGCCGCGGCGTAGCCGTTGGCGGCGATCTTCTGCGCGATGCCGTCATAGAAGCACCAGTCATATTTCAGATAATCAACGCCCCATGCGCCGTACGTCGCCGCATCCTGGTCTTCGTGGTCATAACTGCCTTCAAACTTGGCGCACGTGCGCGGGCCTGGCGAGGAATACAGGCCGAATTTAAGGCCCTTGGAATGGATGTAGTCGCCCAGCGCCTTCATGTCCGGAAACTTCTGGTTCGGGCGAATGTTGCCGCCGTCATCGCGCGTGCCCTGCCAGCCGTCATCGATGTTCATGTAGGTGTAGCCGTGATTGACCAATCCGCTGGAGACCATCGCATCGGTCTGTGCGCGGATCAGATTGTCATCAATGCGCATGCGGAACGCGTTGTAATTGTTCCATCCCATCGGCGGAGTGAGCGCGATCTGGTCGCTGATGACGATGTCGAACCCGGCGGTCTGCACTCCGCGATTGTTTTTGGCAGTGAGCATTACGGGAAAGATTCCCCGCTGGTGAACCGCGCCGGTGATCAACCCCGTTTCGGCGTTAATCTCAAGCCCGGCCGGCAACCCCGTCGCCGCGAAACTCATTGGCCGCACACCCGTCGCGGGAACCTGGTACGCGAACGGACGACCTGGCCGAGCGCCATAGACCCGCGGCCCGTTGATGCGCGGCGTTTCCGGCGCCGGCGGCGTGCGGATGGCGGCTTGGCGCGTGGTCGGACCACTCGTGGGCGATGTCAAAGGCGCGGGCTGCGCAGCGCCTATTGAGACCGTCGCGGCCATGATCATTGCGCCCAAGCAGATCAGTTCACCCACATTGCAATTAATTATGCCAGTCATGCAATTACCTCTAATTATCACTGTCCCCACGCGGTATACGTTTGTGTGAGTAAGGCGTTGTATCCGCGTCGCCAACCTTCCACCACCGGGTGAGGCGATGCCCCAATCACTTCACCTGCGCGACCAGCACCAGCATCGCCGGGCCTTTGGCGTCTGATTCCGGAGTCAGCGCGCGCGAGATGATCTGTACAAATCCCGCGGCCTTTGCGTCGGCGGCGAGATCGGCTTCGTTGAAGCCCATCCGCACCTGGCCCATCTGGCGGCGGAATTCTTCGCGGTGGTGTGGCAAGACATCGACGATGATCGCCCGGCCATGCGGCCGCAACACGCGGCGCATTTCCCGCAGCGCGGCCGGCGGGTCGGCGACGTAGCTCAGCGACAGCACGCACAGCGCCGCATCAACCGATTGATCCTTCAGCGGCAGTGCCGTCAGATCCCCCTGCTCCAGCGAGACATTCTCGCGCCCCGCGAGCCGTCTGGCGGCGCCGGCGAGCATGTCTTCGCTGTTGTCGATGCCGATTGCGCGCTTCACGTGATGCGAGAGATGCTCCAGCACCGCGCCCGTGCCGCAGCCCAGATCGGCGACGACAAGATCCCGATCAATCAGCGCCAGCATGGCCTCGATCGAGAAACGCGTGCCAAAATATTCGGAGCGAAGTTGGTCCCAGTCGCGCGCCGCGCCGGCGAAGAATGATCGACTATCGCGCTGGCGCGTCGCCAGCACCGACGCCAGCCGCAGCCGGTCCTGCGCAATCGCCGGCCAGGTGACGGACTGGTCACGCGCCAGCGTCCAAAGCGAAACCGCGCCCGGATCAAGCTCGTCAATCAGCATGCGATATTGGTGACTCGTCCCCGCACGATGCGAGACCAGCCATCCCTGCTCGCTAAGCTGCTTAAGGTGCCGCGAAACCGTCGATTGCGGCAACTGCAACACCTCGGCCAGATCGTTTACGAGCATCGGCTGGTCCTGAAGCAGGTGCAGCACCCGCAGCCGCGCCGGGTCGGCGAGGCTCGCCATGCGCGAGATGAGCTGATCGACCGATTTATTCATCCTTATTCATTCGTCAATCCGGATGGACGGATCAATCGTCGAATTCATAGGCATTTATGTCAAGGATCATCAATTCCTAAGCGCATGTCCCCCTGCCCGAGCGGGTTATGGACGTCAAAGGCCGTCACTTAGGTGCTGGTCCCCGAATTGCATCGGTGTTCGGACGAATCGTCGCCGCATGAACTCACGGACGGGTTTGGGCATATAGAATCATGGAGGATTCGTATCCATGGAACGATCACACGTCAGGTATATGCTCGTCGGCGGGGGAATTGCCTCAAGCGGCTGCGCCGAGGCGATTCGCGAACTGGATAAATCCGAACCGATCATGCTCGTCGCGCAAGAGATATCGCGCCCATATGACCGCGCGCCGCTCAGCAAATCGTATCTGCGCCGCGAGACCGCCAAGCGTGAGCTGGTTGCCAAGCAGGTCGACTGGTATGCCGCCAACAACATCGACCTCCGCACCGGCCGACGCGTGACGCAGATCGATGCGGGTCGATCGGCTGTCTTCCTCGATAATGGCGACGAAGTTTTCTACGACACCCTGCTGCTGGCGATAGGCACGCTGCCAAAACCGATCGGCCTCGACGGCGGGCTGCTCCCCAATACGTTCTATCTCAAGACCATCGCCGACGCGGACCGCCTGCATCACGCGATCGAGATTTCGCGCAGTGTCGGGCACAACCGCGCGTGCGTCGTGGGCGCTGGGCTGCTGGGCGTGGAGGTGGCGGCGTCATTGGCAATGGTGGGGATGCAGATCGATCTGATCCAGGCGCACGCCACACCGTGGCCAAAGATCGCGGGGGAATTGACCGGCGGGTTTCTATCGCGCCGGATTCGCAGCACGGGTGCGAGGATTCATCAAGGCGTCCGCGCGATACGCCTCGAAGGCGACGGCCGAGTGCAGCGCGTGGTGTTGTCGGACGGGACGACAATCCCGGCGGATTTTGTCGTCGCGGCGGTCGGATCTGTCATCAATCGCCAGCTCCTCAGCAACACGCAGATCGCGGCTGAGAGTGCGATCATGGTCGACCAGCGCGGACAGACCAATGTCCCCAACATCTACGCCGCCGGCGATTGCTCGGCGATTTTTGATCCGATTTTTGGCAAGCATCGCGCCAGCACGCATTGGGATCACGCCCGCCAGACCGGCCGAATCTGCGGCATCAATATGGCCGGCGGGGAAGCGCGGTACGACAGCGTGACCCACTTCACCACGGAGTTGGCGGACCTGGTCGTCCACGTGTGGGGCGACGGGCGGTTCGTCCATCACCGGCTAATGCGCGGCAACGCGTTGAACGACGACGGCAACTTCGCCGAGGTAGGCGTCAGTGCCGACGGACGGATCGCACAGGTAATCGCTATCGGTCGCGGGCACGAGCACTTCCGCTATCGCGATCTGGTAAGGAATCGTTTCGACACGACCGGGCTGGAAGAACAATGCAAAGACCCCGCCCGGCCGATTCCAGAGTGACTTGGGGCCCCGGGGCTAGGCCCTATAATTAATTGATGAAAAAAGCATTTTTAACGAGGTGTTTGCTTACTTACGCAATCCGTGTAAGATTCTACGCAATATGCATAAGTCATCCTCAGTGCTGACTCCGCTATTCACTCCGACAATGCAAGGCGTCCTCGGCGCGACAGTGCTGCGCCCGGACCGAGAATGGTATTTGAGCGACTTGGCCGCCCACCTGGGTGTCGGGCCGTCCTCGTTGCAAAGAGTTCTGGCGAAGCTGACGCGCGCTGGCATCCTCAACCGGCGCGCCAACGGCAATCGCGTGTACTACCGGCCTGACCCGGCATGCCCGATCCTGGGCGAGCTTGCCGGCATTTTCACCAAGACGGCGGGCATCGCCGAGCCGCTGCGCGAAGCGCTCGAGCCGTTCGTGGCCAAGATCCGCGTCGCGTTCATCCACGGCTCTGTAGCCGAAGGACGCGAGCGGTCGGAAAGCGACATCGACCTGATCATCGTCGGCGACGTGCCTAACGCCGACCTGGCCTATGCGTTGCGTCCATTAAACGATCAACTTGGCAGAGAAGTTAATTTCACGCGATACACAGCCAGGGAATTTGCCACCAAGGTCGACGATGGACATCATTTTCTCTCGGCGGTGTTGAAGAAGCCGCGGATTTTCCTGATTGGCGGTCAGCATGAGCTGGAAAAAGTTGCTGGACGAGAAGCGCATCGCGCCGGAGCTCACAAGCAAAAAGGAACTGGATGAGCTGCGAAGGATGGTCGCGTTGAACCTGAAGGATGCGCACGTAGTGCTCGTCTCCACACAAGGGCGCTATGAGTTCGCGTACAACGCGGCGCGACTCATGGCGACGGCGGTGGTTCGGGCCAGTGGTTACCGAGTAATCGCCAAGACCGGGCATCATTACTTCACATTCCAAGCATTGCAGGCGACAGACGCTAGCTTCATGAAAGCAGCGATCTACTTCGACAGCGCCCGCGACATGCGAAACGACTTTTCGTATGAAGGCGCGGTGCCGGTGAGTGACACGGACGTGGACGAATTGATAACTGCTGTGGAACAATTTCAGCAAAGCGCTGAACTATGGATTAAGGCAAGAGACTCGAGCCTGGCGTGACAGGTTCACTGATACGAAAACCGGGCCGGTGGTTTTGCAACCACCGGCCCGTTCGCGTTTATTCTGCTGTCGCGATCTGCGTCATCTACCGGCCGAGTAAGGCCAGTACGTTTTGGGGACTGGAATTCGCCTGGGCGAGCACCGACGTGTTCGCCTGCACGAGGATCTGCGCCCGCGTCAACGCCGCCGTCTCAACGGCGAAATCGGCATCTCGGATCGCACTTTCGCTGGCGGTGACATTCTCCAGCGCGACATTGAGGCTGTTGCTGTTGCTATCCAGGTCGTTCTTCTGCAGCGCCCCGAGTCGGCCGCGGAGTGTGGCAACCTGCCGGATCGCTTCGGTGATGATCTTCTGCGCCTGCACGGT
>JACMML010000065.1 GCA_014379105.1 Phycisphaerae bacterium | reverse complement strand
GCCAGCGGCGAGCGGCAGTTGTTTCGCGCGATACGGATCACGTCGAACGCGCTTCAGGCCCAAGAAATGTCATAAATCTAACCGCGCGGAAAGATGATCCTCTCAACGCAAAATGATGATTGATGGCGACGCGAGCTGGCATGATACGGCGATTGACTTTCGGGCACGAGCGGATGAGGCCGAACGAACAATCGCTGAGGCGAACGCAGGATCACCCGTATCTATAGACGTCTAAGCGGTACCCCATCCACTCTCTGTACGACCAAGAGAAACGCGAATTGGTGTGGCTTTTGGTGGGTCCCGATCGGCCCCGATCGGACCCTCTCTGACTTCAGCTTTTATTAGCGTTAAAATTATCTGCTGGATTTTGACGGTGTCCTACTTCGACACTTATGCACAAGCATAAATTGCGATACTGGGGCAAGTTACTCGAAGCGGTATCTCACATGAAATAAACATAGATGAGAAAGAAAGCGATTGCGATCAACGTGAGAGATGCAAAAAGTACTTTCGTCATGCCTTTGACTTCGACAGCGCCGCGCGCCTCGATGGTTGTCTCGGTAATCTTACCGTTCGTATTTTTCACGCCACACTCCATGGCTCATGGAAGTCTTTTCGTCGTAACCGTTCACGCCCGTCAGATCCGCGCGGAAACCGAAGCGCAGCGATTTTCGTCGCCGCGATCTTAGGACGCTCAGCCAAACTTAGCTTGATCGGGATCAATACCCGACGCCGTCGTTTCGCAATCGACGACGCTTCCGCCAACGACGCCAGCATTCAGGCACGGTTTTCTTGATCAGCGTTGATAAATTTGGATCCCGGGCGGTGAAGCTGCGGTGCTCGTAGCACGTCGGCAGCAGGCGGATCGCTCGCCTGCGCGCGCCGATGTCTATTGATGCAGGAACTGCGCAACCAGACCATTGAAGCGGTCCACGCGTTCGATCTGGGTCCAGTGCCCGCAATGTCCGAACATGTGCAGCTCCGCGTCGGGAATGAGATCGAACAAGCGGCGGGCATTATCCGGCGGAATTACGCGATCCTCCCGGCCATGAATGATCAAGCAGGCGTGCGGCAGCGTCGCAATCGCCAACTCGTCGGTGGCAAGTGCGTCTACGCCGTCCTGGCGCGGCACCGGAAACATGCTGGCAAAGCTTTCCTGGAAGCCTGGTTTGATGCTGGCCTTATAACGCAGCTCGGCCAGTTCGTCGCTGACCAGCCCGCGGTCATGGGCGAAAATGTCGAGAAGTCCGCGCATCGCGCCGATCGACGGCTCATAACCCCACACGGCGTCGAGGCCCGGCGTGATCGGGAACGAAATACCCACGCTGCCCATCAGCACCAGGCGGCGCACCCGTTCCGGGTGTTGCAACGCGAAAGCGATCGCCAGGCCGCCGCCCATGCTGTTGCCGACCATGTCGGCCTGATCGATGGCCAAGGCGTCCATCAGATCGAGCATGTGCGCGACCCAGAGTTCCTTGCCGTAGGTCGCACCCTGGGGACGCTCGGTGTATCCGAAGCCGACCAGATCGGGGGCGATCACGCGGTTCCGCTGCGCCAGTGCGCCGATGTTGAGCCGCCAATTCGCCCATGCCGAGACACCCGGCCCCGAGCCATGGATCAACAGCACCGGCGGGCCTTCGCCCTGCTCATGATAGTTGGTCGTGATCGAGCCGGCGATAATCGACCGGCCGATCTCCAGATTAGCGGCTGCGGCTATCATGACGGTTCCTTCAGGCCTGCCCGGCGTAGCGACTTCGCGCCATGTCGAGCGCAACATCGACGATCATGTCCTCCTGGCCGCCGACCATGCGACGCCGGCCGAGCTCGATCAGGATGGCGCGCGTATCGAGGCCGTGCTCGGTCGCGGCTTTTTCGGCGTGGCGCAGGAACGACGAGTAGACGCCGGCATAGCCGAGGCTGAGCGTTTCGCGGTCGACGCGGACCGGCCGGTCCTGCAGCGGCCGCACCAGGTCTTCGGCTGCGTCCATCAACGCGAAGAGGTCGGTCCCGTGCTGCCACCCGTGGACGTCGGCAGCCGCGATGAAGACCTCGAGCGGCGCGTTG
>JACMML010000064.1 GCA_014379105.1 Phycisphaerae bacterium | reverse complement strand
CGGCGAAGGCGTCGTCCACCTCAAGGGTGTTGCGGCAATTGGCACAGGTCAGTCGGATCACGCTTAAGGTACCTCAGCCGACACAGCGGCATGGCGTATACTCTATCCGATGCCGTGCCACGTGACCAAAGATCAATTCGCCAGGCTCGTCGAAGAGGCGCTGGCGGACCTGCCGGAAAAGTTCGCGGCGTTTCTGGAGGAGGTCCCGATTGAGATTCATACGCGCCCCACGCGCAAGCAATTGCGCGACGTCGGACTCACCGATGATGAACTGCTGCTGGGGCTCTACATCGGCACGAGCCTCGCCGATCGATCGGTCCAGCACGGTTACGAGATGCCAAACAAGATATTCCTGTTTCAGGAGGATATCGAGCTGGTCAGCGACAGTCCGGCCGACCTGAAGCGCGAGGTCCGCACAACGGTGCTCCATGAGATCGGCCATCACTTCGGCTTGGATGAAGACGATCTCGATGAGCTTGGATACGGCTAGACGCCCAGGTTGGTGCTACTTCTTCTGCTTCGTCTTCCGCGGCGCTTTGAACGTTGCCTCGTAATAGGAGATGTACTGCTTAACCGAGACCCGCGCGATCGCCTGTCCGATCAGTTCCAGCGGCAGGTCTTCCAATTTCTTAAAGCGAATGCAGGATTTGCCCATGTCCAGCTTCTTGCCAGTCTTTGCCCACGCCTCGCGCAGCCAGGTCTGCATATCGCCGTCGCCGTAGACGCACATGAGACCGATCGTCATGTAATGCTTCTGCGACGCCAGCCCGGCGTACGTCAGCGGCAGTTTCGGGTCGCAATGATAGCCGGCGGGATAAATGGAATGGGGAACGTAGTAACAGATTCCCCCATACAGCATGCCTTCTTCAAACCCCTTGTCGAGATTTTGGCGAATCACCTTCCGCACCGCCTCGATGGCAGCGCGACGGTCGGCCGGAAGCTCGGCGAGATAGTCTTTAACTGTTTTGGCTTTGCTGATCATGATCGCCGCCTAAAGGGGTGTTTTGTTCGACTTTAAACCTAACCCATTGAAGATAAAGCCCATGCGCCGGCGCGGTCGAACCGGTCAAGGCGCGGTCGCGCGAGCGCAGCATTGGCCCGATGTCTTCGGGTTTGAATCGCCCGCTGCCGACCTCGACTAATGTGCCGGCGATGATGCGCACCATGTTCCATAAAAACCCACTGCCCGTCACGCCAATGACCACCTTCGGCCCGCGCCCGTGAACGCTGCACTCGTGCACGGTGCGCACCGTATTGAGCCGCCCGTGCCCGGGCTTGGCGAACGCGTTGAAATCGTGCTCGCCTTGCAATTGCCCCGCGGCATCGCTCATGGCGGCCAGATCGAGCGGTTGCCAGCGATGAAACGCCAACTCGCCAAAAAACGGCGACGGGTCCGGCGCGTTCCAGATGACGTACTGATAGCGCTTGCGATCCGTGTGACGAATCACGTCAAAGCCCGCGGCGCACGGCTCGATCGTCCCGATCACGATGTCCGGCGGGAGCCGTGAGTTAACCGCGCGGCGAAGTCCTTCGATCGGGATATTGGTCATGTGCGTGTCGAAGGTCGCGACCTGCCCCTTGGCGTGCACGCCCGAATCGGTGCGCGACGAACCCACGAGCTTCACATGATGGCCGACGACTTTCTCGATCGCGCGCCGGCAGATCACCTGAATGGTGGGCGGCTGAGAACCATCGGGAAGGAGCGTGCCTTTCCAGTCGATCGACAATCCCTGCGTCTGCCATCCGTAATATTTCGTGCCGCGATAGGAGATCCGGAGCTTGTATCTCTGAACGGGCTGGTCCACGGTGCGCAGTATAATGGAATTCGATTGTTTAGCGCCGCGAGAAGTCGCGGCGATAAACGGGCGCCCATTGAAAACCCGAGATTCGCGACGAATTACCAAACCGCTATGATGCCAACCCTATGGCGGCGACGATCATCGACGGCACGCAGATCGCCGGTGAGGTGAAACACCAGGTGGCGGAGGGGATCGCGCGCCTCAAGGCGGCGGGGCATCCGGTGCGGTTGACCGCGGTGATCGTCGGAACCACGCCGGCCGCGGAGATTTACGCCGCCCGCCAGGCCGAGGGGTGCCGGGCGATTGGCATCGATTACAATCTCATCGCGCTGGCAGACGACATTTCCAATCGCGACCTGCGCGCCGAGATCCGTAAGCTCAGCGCCGACCCGCAGGTCACCGGCATCATGCTCCATTTGCCGCTGCCATCGCATATCGATTCTGCCCGCGTGCAGTACGCGATCGACGTGGTCAAAGACGTCGAAGGCGTCAACCCGGCCAACATCGGGTACGTGATGTACAAGCACGTCGTCATCGCACCCTGCACCGCGATGGCGGCGGTGGAACTCATCAAACATACCGGCGTGCATATGGAAGGTGCCGAGGCAGTTGTCGTCGGCGCGAGCCACATCGTCGGCAAGCCGATCGCGCTGCTCCTGACCGAGCAGATGGCGACGGTGACGATCTGTCACATCGCGACGCGCGATCTGAAGTACCACACCCGCCGCGCCGACATCCTCATCACCGCCGCCGGCAAGCCCGGGCTGATCACCGCCGATCACGTGCGGGAAGGCGCGTGCGTGATTGATGTCGGCATCAACCGGGTAACGTTGCCCGATGGAACAAGGAAAACGGTCGGCGACGTCGATTTCGATGCCGTCAAAGAAATCGCCGCCTATCTGACCCCCGTGCCCGGCGGCGTCGGCCCGATGACGGTTGCCATGCTGCTGAAAAACACCCTCCGCTCGGCGGAGCTGCTGGCGGGTGTGAAGGAAGGATGACATCTCGGGCAGTGGGCGGTTATGATGCGGGGATGGTACGGGCTGTGATTGAAATTGACGAAGGTACTTATCAGCGCTTACAGAACGTTGCGCAGCTTCGTCGGATCAGCGTCGAAAAGCTTGTCGCTGAGGCCGCCGGTCAGCTTGCGGATGCTGCCCCCAGCGGTGTGCCGCAGACCATCGCTGACTTTCTCGATAGCGTAAAAGACATACAAATTAACACCCGCGGCTGGAAGTGGAATCGCGATGAGCTCTACGACCGAAAAGCACTTCGTTGATACCAATATTCTAGTTTACGCGTTCTCGAGCAGTCCCGGTGATTTCGAGGTCCGAGCCCGCCGGTTGCTTCGGGAAATGCCCGGATTGGTCATTTCCACCCAGGTACTTCTTGAATTTGCCAATGTTGCGATGAACAAAGCCAGCCTTCCGGCGGCGAGCGTATTGCGCATTCTCGGGCTTCGCCGCTATGTCGAAGTTGTTGTCGTCGAGCCACACGATATAGAAGTCGCCGTTGAGCTGCGTATGACGACATCGATCAGCCTCTGGGACTCATTGATCGTTGCCGCCGCCAGTAAGGCCGGATGCAGCACGCTATACACCGAAGACCTTAATCACGGACAAATCATTCGTGGCGTAAAGGTTGTCAATCCATTCAAGAAAGACTGATCACATGACTCAGATGCCACCACCACCCGTCGACTACTCCTCGCCCGGACAACGGCCGGTTTCGCAGACGAATGTTCCGGCGCTGATCAGTTTGATTTGCGGCATTGTCGGATGCCTTGTAATCACGCCGATTGTCGGGCTGATCTGCGGCTTCATCGGAATCGCCAAAGCCAAGCCGCCCGTCGGCGGGAAGGGGATGGCGATTGCGGGGATCATCTTGTCACTGCTGTGGATTGGTGGCGGATTGGTCGGCGCTGTAGCGATGTACAAAGGCTATGAATACGCCCAGGCAAAGATGATCGAACCGGCCAAGAGTGTGACGATCGGTTTCGCAAATGCGCTGGTTAACGATGACCGATGGACTGCCCAAAAATTGGCACCCACCCTCAGCGACGCTGAGATGGACACCATGACGGCCAAGTTCAAATCGCTCGGCAAAATGCAGTCCTTTAGCTTGCGCGGGTTGCAGACCAAACAGAGCGTGGGGGACACGTTGAAGTTCAACGTACAGGGAACCGGCACCTTCGAGAAAGGCTCGGCGGATCTCGATGTGACGCTTTCCGGGTCACTGGATCATGGATTTTTAATCGACGGTATTAGTGCCGAATGAACATTGAAGCGCGAAACCCTCGGTTGGCTCCCGGCCGCACATTGCGATCGACAATCATCGTCACGCTGATCACGCTCGCGGTGCTGGTGTCGGCGATGTTCCTGGGCGCGTACATGCAGAATCGGAGCTGGCTGAGGCATCAGAAGCCGGCGATCGACGCGACGGGGCAGTTCATCATGCTTGTCGGAAGCGGGCAGGTCGGGCCGGCTAAGGGGTTGTGCGGGGAAGCGATCACCGAGCAGGGGTTGACCGACACCGCCGAGGAATTTCAGGCGTGGGGCGCGATCCGCGACGTGAACAAATACTACGGCGGGAAGGTGCACTCGGCGGATGATGTGGAGGTGCAGGCCACAATCAATTTCGATACCGGCACCCGGCTATTCACCGGCCATTGGAGCGTCCGGGAAGGAATCGCAAGACTGGAGCGGTATTCGTTTACGGCCGTGACCCCCAACGCCACAACGATGCCGTTCAAGTGACTTCGCCAGTGCGCTTTCGAGCCGTCGTGAAGAGGTCGAGACTGAGCACGCTCAATTCATAAATTTGCGCAATAAAAAACGCCCGAGCCTCCGCAGGTCGGGCGTTGCTGCTGGTCAGGTCGCGGTGAAGCGACTTTGGCCATTGCAATACGGTATTTAGTTGGCGGTTGCGGTGTAAGGAAGCAGCGCCATGAAGCGGGCGCGTTTAACGGCGCGGCTGATCATTCGCTGTTCCATCGCCGAGGCGCCGGTGCGTTTGCGGCTTTGCATCTTGCCGTTGCCGCTCATCAATTTCTTCAGCGATTCAGTGTCTTTGTAGTCGACGTAAATCTTACCCTTTTCATTCATCCGGGTAACTTTGGTCTTCGGCTTGTTGAACGACTGAAACTGCTCTTTATTCGGACGGGCCATTGAATCTGTGCTCCAATTACAAAATGCGAGACGGGACACTATATCGCCCGGTCTGAGGCAATGCAACAGAATGGAGTGCCCGAAAGCCTGATTTTCAGGCAGCCCCGCGGCCGCTTTTGTCCCGGGCGTGCTTGATCGCATACAGCTTCTGATCCGCCCAGGCGAGCAACTGGGTAGGATTGGTGTCGGCCGGCACTTCACTAAGTGCGCAGGCACCGATCGACAACTGCGGCCTGGGGTTCAAGTTACGGTGATGACGGGTCAATCCGTCCACGAGCCGCATCAGCCTCTTAATCAACGCTCCGGCACCCGTCAGGTCGCAGTCGGGCAGCAGAACGACAAATTCGTCCCCGCCGTACCGGTAAGCGGAATCGTTGGGTCGGATCGTGGAGCGGATCAGCTGCCCAAGCGCCCGCAGCAGCTCATCGCCCGCCTGGTGACCAAGCGTGTCGTTCAGGGTTTTAAAATAGTCGACATCGATCATCAGCAGGACGAGATCGAGCTTCGATTTTCGACAGGCCTCGACAATGGATCCCAGCTCGTCATCGAACGTGCGACGATTGGCCAGGCCCGTCAGCGCGTCGCGCGACGCCTTGGCTTTGAGCACGCCGAGCTGCCGCTCCAGCGCCTCGGTGCGGTTGGCGACGCGATGCCGCAGTTCTTCGTTCAGTTCGTTCATCCGCGATTGCGCGGTCTTCCATCCAATCACGATTTCCGCAACCGGTCTGCGCAGCGGCGCCAATGAGTTGGGCAACTGATCCAGTTCTTCGATCGGCGCCAGGCCCGCCTCGATTTCGTCGAGTAGTCGAGCCAATTGGCGGAGCGGAATGCGATAGTTCAAAATGTGATAAGCCGCCGCCCCGGCGAGCAATAGCGCGATCGCAGCCCCGCCGATCACCAGAAGCGGCACACCGACCGTGACGGTGGCGGGTGAAATGCGGATCACCCACGCGATAAAAACCGCGATCAGGATAAGAACGACCAGCATTGCCGCAGCGACCACCGGTTTGGTCCGGGGCCTGGGCGATGGAATCTTCGTCAGAGCGGGCGCAACGTCGTCCACGAACCGTGCATCGACTCGGACGAATGATGACTTAACAAACCTGTCTGATAATCACGGCAATCTACAGCGGCTACCGTGATTTGGTCTTAGTAATCATGCCTCGTCGGGCCTGTGTGCCAGATTTCATGTGACAGTGCGCACGAAGAGTTAACGTCTAAGACGATTTATCCGATTGGGATAACGGAGACAGTCTCAAATGAAGCACGAATTCGAGCTTATTGTTATCGGTAGCGGACCGGCCGGTCAGAAGGCGGCGCTGAATGCCGCCAAGCTCGGCAAGCGCGTCGCGTTGATCGATCGCTCGGATAGTCTCGGCGGCGTCTGCATTCATACCGGCACCATTCCGTCCAAAGCCATCCGCGAGGCCGTGCTGCATCTGACGGGCATGAATCTGCGCCAGGTCTATGGCGAGAGTTATTCGGTGAAGCAGGAGATCACGATGCAGGATCTCCTCTACCGTGCCCAGCACGTGATTCGCACCGAGACCGAGGTGATTCGCAATCAGATGCGCCGCAACCGCGTCGAAGTCTACTCCGGCGTGGCGAGTTTTGTGGATGCCAATACCGTGCGCATCCGGCGCGAGGGGGATGAAACAATCGATATCCGCGGACTGAACGTGCTGGTAGCCGTGGGGACCGATCCGGCGCGCCCGGCGAATGTGCCGTTCACGGCCGGGAAGATCATCGATTCGACCGAGCTGCTCTCGCTCTCCAAGCTGCCCCGATCAATGACCATCGTCGGCGGCGGAGTCATCGGCACCGAATACGCCTGCATGCTGTCGGCGGTCGGAGTGAAGGTGACGCTGATCGAATCACGGCCGCGACTTCTGGAATTTGTCGATGATGAATTGATTGAGGCGCTGCAATTTCGCCTGCGCGACAGCGGGGTGCGCCTGCGGCTTGGCGAGAGCGTCAGCAAGATCGAACTTGACGGCAACACCGTCGTCGCCACGCTCGCGAGCCATAAGACGGTCCGCTCCGAAACGCTGCTCTATTCCATCGGCCGCCAGGGCGCGACGGCGAACTTGGGGTTAGAGAATGCCGGCCTCAGCGCCGACAACCGCGGCCGACTGAAGGTGAACGAATACTTCCAGACCGCCGTCCCGCACATTTATGCCGCCGGCGATGTCATCGGTTTCCCGGCTTTGGCGGCGACCAGCATGGAGCAGGGCCGACAGGCGTCCAGCCACATGTTTCATCAATACACCGAAGCGCCGTCGCCGCTGTATCCGTACGGGATTTACACTATCCCCGAGATCAGTATGGTGGGCGCGACCGAGCAGCAACTCACGCAGGAAGGCACGCCGTACGAAGTCGGCATCGCCCGCTACCGCGAGATCGCGCGCGGGCAGTTGATCGGCGACGCGCACGGGCTGCTCAAGCTGCTGTTCCATCCGGAGTCGCGCCGTTTGCTGGGGGTTCACACGTTCGGCACCCAGGCAACCGAGCTTGTCCATATCGGGCAGGCGGTGATCGCGGCGGGCATGCCGATCGACTACTTCATCGATACCGTGTTTAACTACCCCACCTTGGCCGAGTGCTACAAAGTCGCCGCGTTGGACGGGATCAATCGGATCCGGTCCAGCGACGAGACGGTTGTGGAACTGAATAAGGCCGCCTGACGTTTGGAGAAATCAGTGACGTGTAATGCAATCGCCCCAACCGCTGCTACCAAGGGGGTACGGCCGTTTCGGGTTCTGGTCGTCGAGGACGACCGGATCACCTACTCCGGACTCGTCCTGCTGCTCAGGCACTACCGGTTTGAGGTGGATGTCGCCGAGTCACTGGCCAATGCGCGCGAGAAAATCGCGCGCGGGGTCGATCTCGTGTGCCTCGATCTTATTCTCCCCGATGGAGAAGGCGTTGATCTGCTCCAGGAGTTGAAGCAGTCCTCGTCCATCCCGGTCATTGTCACCACCGCGTCAGATTGCCCGAATCGCCTGAGGCGGGTGCGCAATTTGATGCCGGAGAAGCTTTATAAGAAGCCGGTCAACTTCCTGGACCTCCTGGACGTCATAAAGCGGCTTAGCGCGGTCGAAACCCGAGTTGAAACCGGTCCCGGCAAGCCCGGTCTCTTTTGAGTTGTCGCGGATTCCGTCAAAACTAAGGGGATTCTGTTGACCCGGCCGGTCTCGTTCAGATAGTCTCGCGGAGACTTCTAGCGAGGAAACCGAAAATGCGTTCAGGTCGTACAGCGTCTCCGTCGGCTTTTGTTGAGTCCCTTGAAGGTCGAATCCAATTCGACGGCGGCGTCACAATCATCGTCGGCGGGGCCTCGCAGAGCGCTTTTGCCAAACCGGTGGCCTACGCGTCCGGCGGCAAGGGTCCGCAAGGCGTGGTCACCGGCGATTTCAACCGCGATAAAAAGGCCGACATCGCCTACGTCAATTACGGCTCGAATTCCGTAGGCATCATGCTGAACACCGGCAGCGGCAGCTTCGGCAAGGCTGCCGTTTATGCCAACGTCGGCAGCGCGCTGACCTCCATTGCCGCCACCGATTTTAATGGAGACGGCTATCTCGATCTGGCGTTCGTCGGTAAAGACCTCGGGGTGATGTTCGGAAAGGGCAACGGCACGTTTAATCCCGTTACGCACATCGCGCTGGGCAAGAAGCCGCTGACTGTCATCACCGGCGATTTTAATAAAGACGGCCGCGCCGACATCGCGGCGACCAATTTCTCTAGCAACACCATCAGCGTCGTCCTGAACCGCGGCAGGAGCCGGTTCTTCGCACCGATCAACTCCTCCGGCGGCAACGGCCCGGCGGGGCTGGTGGCCGGAGATTTCACCGGCGACGGCAAGCTCGATATCGCGGTCTCCGACATGGGTGATGGCGGCACCGGCGGCGGCGCGGGCGTACGCGTGCTTGTCGGGGCGGGCAACGGCTCATTCGCCGCGACCGGACTGCTTAAAGTCGGCTCGCGCCCGGGTTCCATCGCTGCCGGCGACTTGAACAAAGACGGCAAGCTCGATCTGGTGACCAGCAATGGCGGCATCGTCGGCATATCGTCCGGCGGACAGGACAGCGTCAGCGTGCTGATGGGCGTAGGCTCCGGCACCTTCGGCGCCGCGACATCCTTCGCCACCGGCTCCGGGCCGACCAGCGTTGTGATCGCGGATTACAACCAGGACAAGCGCCTCGACGTGCTGGCCGCCAATTACGGGAGCAGCACGATCTCGGTCTTGAAGGGCAACAACAGCGGAAGCCTGTCCGTAGTTGAAAGCCTGCCGGGCGCGACCGGAAACAGCTCACTTGCGATCGCTGACTTCAATGTAGACGGGAAAATCGACGTGGTTTCCACCGGATTCACCGCCGGCACGGTCGTCGTATACCGCCATAAATAAACCGGCTGTGCCCGCCTGCTATCCTGGGGCGCGGATTCTCCGTATACTGCGCGGCTCGTTTTTCGGAGTTTATCAATGCGATCTGTGATTTCAGCGCTGGTCATCAATGAGCCGGGTGTCCTGGCGAATGTCGCGGGCATGTTTGCCGCGCGGGGCTTCAACATCGATTCCCTCGTTGTCGGCCGCACCGAGAACCCCGAGCTGTCGCGCCTCACCGTCGTCTGCGACGCCGACGAGAACACGCTGGAACAGGTCCGCAAGCAGCTCGCCAAGCTCGTGCCGGTGGTCAAGGTGCGCGATTTCAAGGACACGGCGTATGTGGAGCGCGATCTGGCGCTGGTGTGCATCGCAGTCGGCCCGGAGAAGCGCAGCGAGGTGATTGAGATCGTGAATCTCTATCGCGCCAAGGTGATTGACGTCTCCAAAGACTCGGTGATGGTGGAGATCAGCGGCACCGAGCAGAAGCTCGAGGCGCTGATCGAACTGTTGCGCCCATACGGCATCAAGGAACTGGCGCGCACCGGCGTGATCGCGATGGTCCGTGGCATGCAGCCGTCGAAGGACGACGCCGGCAAGCCCGACGCCGGCCGCAAGCGCGTCCGCAGCATCAACGCCCCGGCGACCGCGGCGCTGCCGCCGTCGTAAATGTCGCGCTACGCCGATCTTCGCCAGTTGTACTTACGAAGATGAAACGCTGTTCAGCACGTCATCCGCATCCGCGGTCGCGCTATCGACGCCGGTTCCGCCGGTCAGCGTGTCGATTTCTCCGTCATTGGTGAAGAACGTATCCACCCCGCCGGCGGTGCTGATGCTGTCTCGTCCGGCGCCGCCGATGACTGTGTCGTTGCCGCTGCCGGTCGTGATCGTGTCGTTCCCCGCGCCGCCGTCCACCCGTACCGATCGGCCGGAGAGGACTTTGATCGTGTCGTTGAACGCGGTGCCGATGATGTTTTCCACATCTCCGGCGATCGTGTCATTAACGTTAAGTCCGTTGGGGTTGCCGTTCCCGACTTCCCAGGTCACTTTGGTCGGATAAGCCGAGCCATCGACGATATCGGTTCCCGCGCCGCCGCTGATGAAGTCGTCGTTACCGAGGCTCGAGAGCACGATGATCGTGTCGTCGCCGCTGTCGCCGAGCATGGTGTCGTCGAGCAATCCGCCATCGAGCGAGTCATTCGCGCCGCCGCCGAAAAGGTAGTCCGAGCCGTCGCCGCCGAAGATCGTGTCACGGGCGTCGCCGCGCGAGGCCGAGAGTGAATCGTCGCCGCTGCCGCCGACCAGGAAGCTCTTGATGTTGATTCGCCCCAGCTCAATCGAATCATTTCCCGCCCGGCCGTTGAAGGAGATGCCGATGATTTCGCGCAACTGGAACGTAAAGAGCACCGTCGCGCCTTCGGTGACTTGGCCTTGCGTTTTGCTGAACCGCGCGACGCGGATCGCGTCATTGTTCGCGGTGCCTTCGATCCTTAGTTTTCCCTGCCCGATCGAAACGGTGCTGAGCATGAAGCGGCGTTCGAGCTGATCCAACATATTTCTCCTGGTTGATGTGCCTGCGCGAATTGTACATACCCATGGGTCGCGTTCAATATTTCAGGTGAGGATCTGATTGATGATCGTCAGGGTTCGCGCGGTGGCGCCGCGGTGGGTTGCGACGACCTCTCGCGCTCGTGCGCCAATTTTTCCGGGATTTTTTAGAAGTGCAGCGACCTGGCTGGCCAGATCTTCAGCGGTGGCGACTTCGATCATCGCCGAGGCGTCTCGGAATGCGGTCATTGTCTCGGCGAAGTTGCCGGTGAACGCACCGACGATTGTCGGCTTCCCCAGCGCGGCCGGTTCGATCATGTCGCTGCCGTGCTGCTTGTCCCCGAGATCAACCAGCGTGCGGCCGACGAATACCACATCCGCCAATGCGTAGAACTTCCGCAGTTCGCCCATCGTGTCGCCGAGGATGACCGGCGTGCCGGGCATCTCCGCGTGCGTCAGCGCGCCGTTGCTGCGGCGTTGGCACGGGAAACGCTCGCGCTCGATCAGCGACGCAATCTCGTCAAATCGCTCCGGCTTGCGCGGGACGATCACCAGTTGCAACGTCGGAAACTCCTCCAGCAACTGCCGGTACGTCCGCAACACAATCTCTTCTTCGCCCGGCCCGGTCGATCCACAGACCCAAAGCGGCGAGCGGATGTTCATCGCCCGCGCAAGCTCATCGACGCCGTCCACGTGGGTGCTTGCAGGCGCGGTATCGAATTTCATCGTGCCGGTGACGGTCGTCTTTTCGGGATTGGCGCCCAGCGCGATGAACCGCTCGGCGTAGCTCGGGTCCTGCGCGCACACCGCCGCGAGCCGGCCGAGCATGCGGCGGGTGACGACCGAGCCGAGACGGTATCCCTTAAAGCTCGTCAGCGTGATTCGGCCATTTGCGAGAACCACCGGGATGCCGCGGCGATGACATGCGGCGATAAAGTTTGGCCAGAGCTCCAGTTCCATCAGGATCACCAGGCTCGGCTTCACGTGATCCAGCACCCGCGCGACGGCGGCGGAGAAATCCAGCGGGTAGTGGATGAGCGTGACATCCGGGCGGTTGCCGTAGAGTTCTTGCGAGCGCTCATAACCCGTGCGGGTGGTTGTGGAGATGATGAACTGCAGTTCCGGCCGTTGGGCGCTGAGTTGATCGATCAGGCCGCGCGCGGCATTAAGCTCGCCGACGCTGACCGCATGAATCATCACCGCCGGAAGCTCGCCGGCGCGCGGGGCGACGTGTCCCATTCGCTGCGAGAACGCTTCGAGCACTTTTTTGCGGGTCTTGCTGCGGACGATCCAGACGGGGGCGGATATCCCGACGCCGAAGCCGTACGCGATGTCGTAAAAGTTAATCGCCATGACAACGCTCGGGAGAGAAACTAGGTGAACCGTCCATCAAACACAACGAGACGGCATGGCTTGCCGTCTCGTGAGTTTAGGCGTTGTTATAAGCGGACGACTATTTCGGCTTTTCCATCAGTCGCTGCTGAGTCCACGCTTCCTGGATTTGCGGCAGGTATCCCGCCTCGGCAAGCACGCGCTGTCCGTTCATCGCCAGCAGCCAGCGGCGCAGTCCGTAAAGATCATTCTTGGTGTCGAGGTCCGCGCGGGTGACGACGAAAATCGGCGCCGTCAGCGGATAGCGCCCGTCGGCGACCGTTGCGGGCTCGGGTCGGACGCCTTCGACAGCCAGCACCTTCGATCGATTGTCACGCTCCATGTTTGTCGTGTAGCAAAACACGCTAAAGCCGATCGTCTCGTTATCTTCATTCGTCGCGTCGAGCACCAGCTTTTCGGTCGCCAATGCGCGGCTGACCGGCAGTTCCGGAACCGGCTGGCCATCAAGCAGGAGCTGGCTCATTAGTTCTTCGGTGCCCAGGCCTTTTGCGCGATATGCGACCGTCAGCGGCTTGCCAGCCAGTTCCGTGGTCGCGGGCAGTTCGGGAATCTGCACGTCTGCCCACTTCTGCGCTTTACCGCTGAAGATCGTTTTAAGTTGCGCGAGCGAGAGATTGGTCGTCGGATTGGCGGTGTTGACGGTGAAGATCAGCGCTTCGGTGGCGATCAGATCAGACCGCAGCACCGCGCCGTTCTTTTTCGCGGCCGCGAGTTCGTCGGCGGTGGGCTGACGCGAGAGCAGGATCAGATCAACCTCACCTTTGGCGAGCCGCTCAATCGCTGTCGCCGAGCCGGATGGCTCGCGGGCGAGGATGTCGCTGGTCATCGCGTCGGGGTTCACGCCTTCGGGTAGCTCGGGCGTGAAATCCACCGCGCCGTAGCCGGCGAAACGCTGGTAGGGGATGCCGTTGAGCTTCATCGTCACCAGGCGCAGCAGCGGGGCGGTGCTCAGCGACGTATCGACGCGTTTCAAGCCGTCCAGCGTGAAGCGGGGGATCGGCGCGTCCGGGATGGCCGATCCGGAAACGGCGGTGTCGGTGTTGCCGGCGCGCGTGGTGACAACTCCGCCGCCGCTTTGGGTGGGGCGTGTCGCCGGGCCGCGCTTGATCAGCACGGGCTTGGTGATGATCTCGACAACGCGGTATTCGGGTGTCTTAGCTGCGCTGACTTGCCCGTCATTCGGCTTGAGCGTCGGTTGCGTGGCCGGGCCGGCGGTACGGACCGACGTCGGCGCACAGCCGGCGCTAAGTAGCAATATGGGCAGCAACGTGGGCAGCAATGTGGTGATGGATAGCAGCAGGATGCGTTTCATAAGCTGGTCGCTCCTCAAGGATGCCCCGGCAAGCGTGGCCGTTGGATGGTTGGGCTCCGGCGTTCTAATCTGGCGCTTTATTCGGTCAACTGTAGTCGTAACGGTCACGGAATATATAGCCGGCGCTTCAGGATGTATTCTCGGACGTCATCCGGCACCAGTCCGATAATCGGCAACCCTTCGCGGACGCGCCTGCGGATGTCCGTTGCGCTGATGTCCATCTGCGGCACCTGCAGCACGCGGGCTTCCAACGCCCGGGCGGCGGGGTGGACGTTTCCCCAGTCAATCAGATACCCCGGACGGGCCATCACCCACATTTGCGCGCTGGTGAGCAACTCCTCAAAGCGATGCCAGCGGTGCAGACTCAACAACTGATCGGCGCCGATCAGCCAGTTCACGCTCAGCCAGCCACGGTCGCGGAGGGCGCGTACGGTGTCGATCGTGTACGAAGGTCCGCCGGCACGATCAATTTCCAGCGTATCGATTTCTACCGCAGTCTGCGGATCGGTGACGGATTTAGTTGCCAGTCGCAGCATTGCGACACGATCCGCAGCGCTCGCAATCTGGTAGTCGTCGTCTTTCAGCGCCGGCTGACCCGTCGGGATCAGAACGACTCGATTGAAACCCGCTTGGCGCGCCGCAATTATGGAGCACTGTAAATGTGCGTTATGAACTGGATTGAAGCTGCCGCCGAAGCATAAGGCGTTCATCGCAACTCTGATCTCGATGCGAATCGGTAGAACTTTGTCAGCAGAACTTCGTGCATTGCCTCATTGGGACTGGCATTTGCCAAATCTCAAGATATATTATTTTCTGACCAACTGCATACTCAAGGGTGTTGTCTGACGTTTTGAAATTAATGTAATTTCCACAGGTGGGGGCGGGCGCGCTACGGAACGGTTGTTCCATTCGTCCGGTTTCTCAACTGCAAAAACCACTGGGGTCTTCTTTGACCCCATAGGCGGCGGGCATCAACGCCAAAGAACTGCCCGGTCTTTGGTGCGCCCGTCGCCGTTTTTTTGCGCCGAAATAAGCTCGATATTATCTCGATTAGCGGCACATCAGTTGTTGATTTTAATCACCGCCGCCTCCTCCGCATCCACCGCACCCACTGGAGCCGCCGCCGTCACCACCACCGCTGCCGCCACCATCTCCACCGCTACCATCGCTGGAACCGCCGCTTGAGCCGAAAGTCGAAGTGCTATCGGGAGCGGATCCTAGTGTCTGGTGCATATGCCGAGTTGACGGATCGCCGATCAGCGCGTCCACGCCATAGAGCGCGAACATCATGGTCATCGGGCTATAGCCATACATTCCGTACATGGGGAGATCGGCTTGGTTTCGGGCCGCCTGGCTTTCGACTCCTGCGTCGGGCGCCGCCGATGCCGGGTGGGTGTGGCGGCTGCGCGCTTGTTCCAATTTCCTGTCACCGGCGGTGGTGCGGTACAGCCGGCGCGTCTGAAAGATCGCTGCGATGACGAACGTTACAATCGTAAGCGCGATTAGATACCCAACCGGCCTCTCGCGGGAGATTCCGACCGCGACCTTGATGACGCCCACGATCCCAACGCCAAGCAGCAAGACCGTGCCGATTGACGCCGAAGCTTTCGCCGCCGGCGCAACCAAAAGCCCTCGCTCCACCAGCGCCGCCTGCGTCTGCCCGAGCCCGAGCGCGGCCTGGGATTCGATCCTGCGCAGGCTGGCTGGGTTGGTCGCGGCGCGGAGGATCGCGGTCTCCAGCGGATGAAGCTGTCTCGGCGGGGTCCCGACGACCGAAAACTGCCCGTGTGTCAGGTCATATTCGAGCAGCTTGCGCGACACGAGCCCGGCGACCGCGGCACGGACCGCCAGGGCTTGCCCGCCGCGCAAGTATGCGATTTCGAACGGGTCGAGTTCGCCGCTTTCCGCGCCCGCCAGCGATCGGCGCGCCTGCCACCGCAGCGCGATCGCAACCACCAGCGCCAGCACCAGAACGAAGACAAAAAATTGAAGAAACTCCACACCGCTGTATTCGAACGGATTATCGACCACAGCCACGGGCAAGCGCGCCGACTTTGATTCTGCCGAGACGGACGCTGCGTCACACCCCGCAGCCAATGCGAGGATCGCCAGAACCACGATGCCGATCATCGCCAGTTGCGGCACGCGCATTTTTGGCAACATCCACGTCTGCGCCAGATCGACGCGTCGAAAATCATGCCGTCGTTGTGGCGCGGTCCGCGGCCACAGGTCCGGCGGCGCGTCGTGTCCGAATGTCTGACGATAGCTCACCAGCGTCTTGTCGTACCAGTCGGCAAATTTACGTCCCTCATCCGCGCCGCCGCGGGTCGGTTCGTGATGCAGGTTGAATCCTAACGTCTGGCCGCAGAACCGGTCCCAATAGCTTCGCGTATACAGCAGGTGCAGATGCCACACTTGGTCCACCGCATCCGACGGGCTCACAGGATGTTCAACCGTCGCGGCCAAGTATGCGAAACGCAGGTACTCATCGATGGCGCGCTGAGTTTGCACAGCCGACCAATTGTTCTCTTTTGCGAGCCGATCTCGAAATGTGAACGTCGTGCCCGGGTCATCAAACTCAAACGCCGCGATGCGGCTCTGAAGCGATGTGGCGTCGTCTGTGATCGTGGCGTTCATAATCGCCTTCCTGCGTGCGTTATGCGGCAGTTTGCCCCGCAAAACGGTGCACCGCCGGTGATTGTTAAGAAATCCAAAGCCCTGGGTCGTACGTACAATGATATCGAGCCAAACGTGACTTAGAAGCGCACGACGGCCGGTTATGAAAGAGCAGGATGATTATAAACAAAGAAAAAGGAACCACTTACGTAAACAAGGAGCATCGATCGGTGGAAACAGGACGTCCTTTCAGGGATTCCCCGAATAATGATGCAGTGGTGGAGGGCTTATCCTTCCCATCAACGATTCATAAGGAGTCACGGATGAGCATGACAATGACGAAAACTGCGACTAAGCCCCGCGTTGCCTCGATCCCGCGCCTGCTCCGCCAGCAGGCCGAAGAGATTTTAGTCGGAACGTACGCGTTTATGGATGCGCCCGAATTTCGCCGACGTGATATCGAGCAGACGCTGTTTGCAACCGAAGAGCCGCAGCTTCCGATGGTCGCGTGGTATCAGCCGACCCGGGATGACGCATCGCCGACGAATCTGCCGCGCACGCCGCAGTTGATGTC
Source organism: Phycisphaerae bacterium (assembly GCA_014379105.1). Lineage (GTDB taxonomy): Bacteria > Planctomycetota > Phycisphaerae > Tepidisphaerales > Tepidisphaeraceae > JACMML01. Next base: position 6,258 of record JACMML010000064.1, on the reverse strand, counting down.
CACCGCCGAGGAGCGGTTGATGTTCCTGCGATATAACTACGCCAAGTTTCGCCTGGCCAAAGTGCAAAAGACGGTTAAGTCCGACGGCCTGACTCGCAAGCTCGCCGACGAGGCGGTGCTGTGGCATCACCGGGCCGAGCACTTCCGCGAATACCTCACCCGCACCAACCTGGCGCTGGTGCTCGCGATGGCGAAGCGCACCCGGCTTGGCGACATCGATTTCGCCGAGATCGTTTCTGAAGGGAACATGGCGTTGTTGCGTGCCGTCGAGAAGTTCAACGTCGGCCGCGGATTTAAGTTCAGCACGTATGCCTGCCGCGCGATCCTCAAGGCGTTCAGCCGGGCGTCGCAGAAGCACAATCGGCATCGCCAGCGCTTCCCGCTGGAATTCGAGCCCGAGTATGAAAAAAGCGATTGGAGCGATAAGAAGCGCGATGCCGTTCAGGACGATCTCGTGGACGAGCTCAAGCAGATTGTCGATCGCAACCTGGCCGAGCTGTCGAGCATTGAGCAGACGGTTATTAAACAGCGCTTCAACTGGTCGCAGGAACAGGACAGCCCGCTGACGCTGGAACAGGTTGGCCGGATCATCGGCGTGACCAAGGAACGTGTGCGCCAGATCCAGAACAAGGCGCTGATCAAAATCCGCCGGCTGATCGATGACGGGGTGCTGAAATCCCGCGACGGTCCGCTGACGGCGGCGATTTCATAATAAGACGCCGACACATTAACTTAGACATAGATGTTAGAAGCCCCGGCCAGATGGTCGGGGCTTTCTTTTTTCGCGTCGGGACTGATCGGGCTCCCGCGCGTAGGATGTTGGCGTGAAACGCGGCTTCACATTGGTCGAACTTCTCGTGGTGATCGGCATCATCGCGCTCTTGATCTCCATCCTCCTCCCGGCGATGAATCGCGCCCGCGAGGGGGCAAAGCGGTCGATGTGCCTCTCCAATCTGCGCCAGGTGCACCAAGCCTTTGTCTTTTACGCATTGGATTACAAGGACCAGGTGCCGCTCGGCTATCGAGTTGGCAAACAATACAACTCAATGATCTACAGCGGCACGAGCAAGAAGCCGGTGTTATTCGGGTGGCTTTATGCAAACCGCCTGATTCGTGATCCGCGCGTCTATTTTTGTCCCTCCGAGCGAAACGAAAAGATGATCTATGGGACGCCGCTCAACCCCTGGGTCACCGAGCCAATAGGCACCTCCACCGCGAACACGTTTAGCGGTTACGGCTCGCGGCCGGAGGTGATATTGCCGGATCTGCCTGATCCCGGGACTGTGATGCCGAGGCTCGCGGATTTTAAGAACAAGGCGATTTTTGCAGACCTGACGAACTGTCCACCACGTCTGGACACCCGGCATGTGAAGGGCGTCAACGCCCTCTATGGCAACGGCAGTGCCCGATGGGTGGCGCGCAAAGCCATTGAAGTCCCGCTCAACCAAGCCACCGAGCCACCCCCCAAACCGACTCCCGGCGATGCCGCGGCTGAGAAACTGATGGATGACATCTGGGATATCCTGGACGATCAATAGCCGCCCGCTGGCGTAAAGCCGGGGGCTGTGCCGATAATCATCAACAGTATGATCCAGCGGGCGGCGATTCTGCTATTGGCGACGATTCTCACCGGCTGTGCTCGGCCGAGCGGGCACGGGATCGTCGATACGGATGCCTCGTACAAGATCCCCGCGATCAAGTCCGCCGTCGCGGCGAAAGACCCCTCAGCCATTCCGCAACTCGTCTCTGACCTCGATAGCACCGACCCGGCAGTACGGTTTTACGCCATTTCCGGCCTGCAGCGGCTCACCGGGGAGACCTTCAACTATCGCTACTATGATGAAGAGGACGCGCGCCGCCCGGCGGTCGAGCGGTGGAAGCGCTGGCTGGCGGACTCGACCGCGGATCGCGCTACAAAATAGTGGCACACCTGCAGGTTCATATTCGTCTTCTCTCCGACCCGGCGCAGATCGCGGCGGTTCGCAAAAGTGTCGAATCATTCGCCGCGCGGCTCGGCTTTGATGAAACCGCGATCGGCGAGATCGGATTGTGCGTCAATGAGGCGATTGCCAATGTCATCCGGCACGCGTACGCCGAAGTGCACGATAAGCCGATCGACTTTGTCGCCAGCGAGGTTCCCGGGGGAATTGAGATCGATATCCGCGACTGGGGCACTGGCATCGTGCCCCCGCTCAGCCGCCAGAAGCCGGCCGGGGAATTGCTTGAGCCCGGCGGGCTCGGGATGCCGTGCCTGATGAACCTGATGGACGACATTCGTTACGTGCCACAATCGGACGGAATGCTGTTGCAGATGTCCAAACGTCGGCGATAACACACACATGCCCGAGATTCCATCCAACCACGACCTGGTCCCGACCATCCGGCATGAAGGAGACAAGCTGATCATCGCCGTTCGCGGCGAGATCGATCTCCACTCCAGCCCCGACCTGCGCACCGCGCTGCTGTCGGTACTACAAAAGACCGGCGCCAAGACGCTGGTGATGAATCTCGCGGCCGTTCCGTACATGGATTCCAGCGCGATCGCGGTGCTGGTCGAGGCGTTGCAGAAGCTCCGCAAGGTGGGTGGCAAGGTTTGTCTGACCAATCTCCAGCCGCGCGTAAAGGGATTGCTGGAGATCGCCCGTCTCAATTCGATTTTCACGATCCTCGCGGACGAGGCCGACGCATTGAAGGATTAGGCTTGGCTGAAAACTTTCGTGGCATGGGCTTCCAGCCCATGTTTCTCTTCAATTACGGGCTGGAAGCCCGTGCCACGAGTTGTAAACAGAGGCCTTGATATTGAACCTGAAACTTGATGAGGACACGATGAAGGTCTTGGCGCCAATCTCTCTGATCGGGCGAATTGCCACCAACGTCGTCGAATTCCTCGGCCAACTAGCGCTGCTGCTTCACAGCGCCGTAACCATGGTCCGCCCGGCGCTAATCAGTGGCCGCGGGAAGCGACTGGGGTGGCGAAATCTCTGGGCGCAGATGGTGCGGGTGGGCGTCAATTCCGTCGGCATCGTTAGCCTGGTCGTCTTCTGCATTGGTGCGATTCTTTCATTGCAGATGGAGCCGATCCTCAAGCAGTACGGCGCCACCGACAAGATTGCCGACATCATCGGCGTGGCGATGTTCCGCGAGCTCGGCCCGCTGGTCGCCGCGATTACGCTGACAGGCTTCGCCGGCGCCTCCATCGCCGCCGAGCTGGGGACGATGAAAGTCTCGGAGGAACTCGAGGCGTTGGAGAGCCAGGCCATCTCACCGGTCCGGTTCCTGGTGGTCCCGCGCGTGCTGGCGACAACGCTGATGATGATCTGCCTGGCGGTGATCGCCGACATCATGGGCGTGCTCGGCGGCCTGTTCGTCTGCACGTTCGTGCTCGACATCTCGGCCGAGCTGTACCTGCGCGCGACATTCAGCGCGATCGAGATGAAGGATTTTCTGGGAGGCCTGTTCAAATCCGGCGTCTTCGGATGCGTGCTCAGCCTCATCGCCTGCCATTTAGGAACCAACGTCCAAGGCGGCGCCGAAGGCGTCGGCCACGCGACCACCAAGACAGTGGTCTACACGATAGTAGCCCTCACGTTCATCGACCTCGGCTTCACCGCCGCGTTCTTCTTCATGGGAGTATAGAAATGGGGCCGCAGATGAACGCGGATGAACGCAGATTAAATGAGGTTACGGAGAGCATCATTGGGTGTGCCTTTGCTGTGTCGAATGCCCTGGGTGTGGGTTACCTTGAGAAGGTTTATGAGAATTCAATGCTCGTAGAGCTTGCGCACGCTGACTTAAATGCACAGGCGCAGCGGGCGATCCCGGTGTATTACCGTGAGACATTGGTGGGCCAGTATTTTTGTGATTTGCTTGTTGAAGAATGCATTATTGTGGAAATTAAACACGCAAAGGGAATCGATGAAGCACACGTTGCACAGGTCTTGAACTATCTCCGTGCAACGGGATTTAAGATTGCGCTGATCATCAACTTTGGAAAGACTCGCGTAGAGATAAGACGCGTCGTCTCCAATCTTTAAATATCCGCGTTCATCCGCGTTCATCTGCGGCCAATTTATGAATGACCTAGCCATCAAAGTCTCCGCCGCCACGAAGCGATTTGGTAAGCGTACCGTGCTTGATCAGATCAATCTCGACGTCAAGCTCGGCGAGACGCTGGTCATCCTTGGCGGATCCGGCTCGGGTAAGTCCACGCTGCTGCGGATGATGATCGGCAGCATTCCCATCGACGGCGGTGACATCGAAGTCATGGGCAAAACCCTCAGCAAGCTCACGACGGCGGAACTCGATGAATACCGCACCTCGATCGGCGTGCTGTTTCAATCGGGCGCGCTCTACAACTCCATGAGCATCGCCGACAATATCGCGCTGCCGCTGCGCGAGCACACGGATCTTGAGGAAGCGACGATCGAGATCCTCGTCAAGATCAAGCTGGAGCTTGTCGGGTTGCGCGAGCACGCGACGAAGCTGCCGTCGGAGATTTCCGGCGGCATGAAAAAGCGGGCCGGACTCGCCCGGGCGATGGCGCTGGACCCGAAGATATTGTTCTACGACGAGCCGTCAGCCGGGCTGGACCCGGTGACCAGCGCTGAGATCGACGAGCTGATCATCAAGCTCAACAAGGTGCTGGGCGTAACCAGCGTGGTCGTGACGCACGAGATGGATTCCGCTTTCCGCATCGCCGACCGCATGGTGCTGCTCGACCGCGGAAAATTCATCGTCTCCGGGACCGCCGATGAGATGAAAAACAGCCAGGACCCGCTGGTGCGGCAGTTCGTATACGGGTTGACCGAAGGGCCGCTGACTGAGCGGAAACGGACCGGGTCGTACGAGAGCGACTTGTTGATGGAGAATATCTAAAGCACCGCGCGAGAGCGTCGGCGGGCGAGAGCATCGTGCTGGAGCATTTGGCAGAACGGATCATCAATGACCAACGAAAAAAACGCGACAAAGGCCGGGCTGTTCATTGTCGGTTGCGTGTTGCTGGCGGCCGGGATTCTGATCGGGATTAAAGGCGCCGGCACGCTGATGGTGTCGCGGCGCGACGTGATTGTGGCGTTTGATCTTGCCGAAAACCTCGGCGGCCTGAAGGTCGGCGACCCGGTCCGCGTCGGTGGCTTTGGAGAAGGCCGTGTGAAGGACATCCGCTACGTCGCCGGCGATAGCGCAAAAGGTGCCCCGCGATTTGAGGTGCGATTCTCGCTTCCGACCAAGTATGAGTTGAAGCACGATGCGCTGGTGCAGATCGAGCAGGGGCTGACCGGCACGTCTAATCTGAATATCACTGCGTTCGGTTCCGGGCCGGTCTTAAAGGATTCAGACGTGCTCGACGGCGCCGGCAGCGCGTTGGGTGATTTTTACGCGATCGCGCCCGAGGCGCGGGGCTTGATCGCCGACGTGCGGGCGAAGGTCGAGCCGGCGTACAAGGCATACGAAGGCGTTACCACCACCGGCCGTGAGGCGCTGGCGAATGTGCGCGACGTGCTCGGCGATACCAAGACTGATATCCGCGGTTCACTGGCGAACATCAACGCCGCCACGGGCACGATCAAGGACCGGCTCCCGCAGACGCTCAATCGCGCCGATACCTTCCTTGAAAAAACCACCGCCACTGTCGAGAGCGCCCGCGGCACACTGGAGGACGTCCGCCAGGCGTCCGCGAATCTGAAAGAAGCCACCGCCGAGGCGCGATCGATCCTGGTGCGCAACCGATCAAAGATCGACAACATGGTGACGAGCCTTCGGAGCACGTCGACGAATCTGGAGTCTGCCAGTTCGGAGATTCGCCGGAGCCCCTGGCGATTGCTGTACCAACCCAAGGCTGAGGAACTCGCGAACCTGAGCATCTACGATTCCGCCCGCGCCTTCGCCGAAGCCGCCACCCAGCTCAACGACACCGCCAGCGCCGTTCGCGACGCCGCCCGAGATAGCGGATCGCCGCCGGACCGTATGGAAGCGTTGATGAACGAACTCAATGCATCGTTCACCAAGTACAAAACGGTGGAAAACCACCTATGGGACGCTGTGAAGACCAAATAGCTAAGTTGGGTTCACAACGTCACTTGTGACCGCCCATTGCCTGTCTTTTGCGTTTTTCCCGCAAGATCGGTATTATGCTCGGCCCTCTCTGACGTAGCCGCGTGTTGTGGCGACGCACGTTGAGGTTGATTCGTTATTAAGGTTTTGCCATGAAAAAGGGTCTTCATCCCCGTTATCGCCCGGTCGTGTTTTCGGACATGTCCT
>JACMML010000063.1 GCA_014379105.1 Phycisphaerae bacterium | reverse complement strand
GCTGCTGCGGCATGGCCGCCGTGGGTGACGGGGCGCCTTGGCGCACCAGTTCGCGCGGGTTGGGCGCCGGCGTCTGCTCGCGCATTCCCTTGCGCTCGAATAGTTGAATCGACCCAGCAAATTTCGGCGGATTGTAAGGATCGAATTGCGTCACCGTCGCGACCACCAGACCCTGGCACCCCAGCAATTCCGCGACCGCGATCGCCTGTTCCGGCGTCTGCACTTGCTCGATCTGCAGGCTCACGTACGCCTGCGCGACGCGATCAACCGGTATTACAGTCAAGCCTTCGATCGTCTGCATCTGCTGATAAAGAATGTCGGCCTGCAAAAGTGGATCAACCCCGCGCTGGCCGGACAGATTGATGACGGGCGCCACCGCCCACACGCGGCGCTCGGCCCCGGGAAGGCGCAGCGTGTTTTCGCGTCCGTAGCGCTCGGACTTCTCGGCGCAGCCGCCGGAAACCAGGCACGCCGCGACAATCAGAATAATGACAGCGATCCATCGCGTATTAGTCATGGCTCCATCCATGATGAGGGGTAAGGGTAAAGGCGTAAGGCGTAAGAAAATCTCACGCCTCAACCCTCAACCCTCAACCCTATTCCTTAGGCATTGCCGCGGTCGAGAAATTCTTGCCGCCGGCGGCGACACTCCAGATGCAGTCGGTGCCGCTGCGGTTGCTGACGAAAAAGATGCGCCCTTCCGAAGACCAGAACGGGCTTGTATTGATCCCTTTGCCGTCGGTCAGGCGATGCCGGCCGGTGCCGTCGGCGGAAACCGTCCAGATATCCTGCTGCCCCACCGGCTTGCCGCGGCTATCGATCTGGTTTGGATCGACAATCGTCGCAAACGCCAGTTCCTTGCCATCCGGGCTCCAGCTGGGGCTCACGACGGCCGAGTTGGTGCTGACGGCCACTTCGGTGATTGATCGCGCTTCGCCATCAATGATCTCCGATGTCCAGATGCTGAACCACCGGCCGCCGCGATTGCGGGCGCGCTGAAACGCGACCAGATCCTTTGATCGATCCGGCGACCACTTGGGAAACAGTCCGTAGCCGATCTGCCGGCGCTCGTTGGTGCCGAGATTGACGATCCACAGTTCCCATTGCCCGCGCGAATTGAGGCTGCAATACGCCAGCCGCGTGCCGTCCGGCGAAAAGCTCGGGTGCATGTCGTGCGCCGGGCCGCTGGTGATCTGGGTGATGTTCTTGCCGGTGCGGTCCATCAGATAGACGTCCCACGAGCCCGAGCGATTGCTGGCAAACGCGACGCGCTGGCCGTCGGGAGAAAACGTGGGGAATGCGTCGTCGGCGGCGTCGCTGGTCAGTTGCGTGACCGCCAGGCCGTCAACCTTCTGCATATAGATGTCTGTGGTCGCCGAGTGCCGCGTGCTGGCAAAGAGGATTTGCTTGCCGTCGGGGCTGACGCTGGGGTCCGCGTCATATCCTTCATCGACAAAGCTGTGCTGCTGGAAACCGAACTCGCTGGCGCCGGCGCGGGGATCGGTAACCGTATTGGGCAATTCGCCAAACACATTGGCGGCCGGCAATTGCGGATCGGGCAATGCGATGGTCATCGCGTCAATTGGCGGCGCGGCGAACGGGTCCGAGGTCGGTCCGCCCGATGCATTCGTCGGCGACGCGCCAAGCGGGGTCTGATCACGCGCCCCCGGCCGCGATGTCACGGCGTCCCCGCCGCAGCCGGCGGACATGACGACCGCCGCGAATGCGCTGCCACTCAGCAGCCTGCGAACTATTTTTGATTTAGTACCCATACATCACGCTTTCCGCGGCGCCGATACTCCGGCTCGATACGCCCGCTATTGCGGTCATCGGTTCGATCCGGTGCCCGTCTTAGCGACGATCGAGACTTCAATCTCCTATCGGCCGATAATGGCGGAGGAGTTGAATTGGTGAATGGGGGGTGGGGATTGGGGAGTAGTGATTAGGGACTGGGGACTGGGGCTTGGGACTGGGAATTGCCGGGATTGCGGACCGGGGGCTGGGATTGCGCGCGGGTTTGCTTTATCGCGCCGGGGCGGGCGGGCCTTGCGGGCCCGTTGGTGGCGGGCCACCCGGGGTCTGGGCGGGTTCCTTGGACGGCGGGAACCATTCGGGGAGGTTGAATATCTTCCAGTCCTCGCCCGACCAGCGGTAGACGAAGTTGGTCCGCAGCGCCCGTTCGCTCGGAAATCGCTCGGTCGATACAAACCCCACGCCGGCCGCCATGCGCATGCCGGTGTCGTCGGTCGCTTCCTGGATCTCGTAAATGCCGGTCGCCTTCATCGACTTGATCGGCCCAAACGCCGCCACGTACTGCCCGCGGATGAATTGCTCGAATATGGGCTTGGTCACGCGCTCGCGGAGACGCCCGTCCAGCATTTGGTAGGCATCGTCGATCTTGTCCTGCGACAGCGTCGCCCCGAACCGCTCGACCAGGCCGTCCAATTGCTGCTTATCGCGCGCCTCGCGCCGCAGCTCCGACAGCACCTTGTAGCCGCTGACGGCGCTGAACCCGAGACACGCCAGCAGACCGATGACGGCGATCGTGGTGCCCGTCTGCGTGCCATTGGACGCCCGCAACTGCCGCAGCGCGATGATCCCAATCACCACGCCCGCGACCGGAATGAAGAGAAAAATCGGCGTAATCACCGCCAGCACGCTGGCCGCACCGATGATGATCGTCATCACGGCCGGCACGTTAACGGCGGCGTAATCGGTCGACCCTAGCCCGGCCGTCCGGGACATGCGGTGCAGGCGCGCGAGATTGTCCAGATGCCCCTCGCCGCGCTCCGCGCTCTGCGCCGCGCCTTGCGCCCCGCCAGTAGCCGGGTCTCCAGTCGGGGAAGGCGGAGTTGGACGTGTTTCGGTCATACGCGACTCAAGAAAAGCCAGCTCACCGGCCGATTCGTTATCGGATCGTGTTGTTCTCTCTACCGGTTTTTGAAAGTAGCCCTGTCATGGAAAAACGTCAACTGATCGAAGCCATCCAAACCCTGAACGAAAACGCCGAGTCCAAGTTCCTGCAACAATTCGAAGCCCCCGACCTCGCCGAGTACCTGAAGCGCCTCCAGGACGCCTCCACCCGCCGCATCCATCTTAAGACCTGGTCACGCCCAGCCAAACGGGATTACCGGATGGTTTCGTAGCCCAATGCCAGGCGCGTTGTATGGTTCCCTCTCCCTCCGGGAGAGGGCTAGGGTGAGGGGGCAAGCGGATTCAGGGAACAGAATCGAACAGGTCGCTTTGCAGAGTTTTAGCCGTTCACCTGATCATCGGGCAATTGCTGTCTTGACGGCACAGGCACCGCGCGAAGCTTGAGTTGCTGAATCAATGCGTCAGCGAGCCGATTAGATTCAGCAACGTGAGCGCACAGATCACCTTCGTGTTGCTGCGATATTTTCTCGCGCACCCGACGAACGTCGTCAACCGCGGTTGGTTCTTTCATATCTCCCTCGTCATTTTCCATCTCTATCCCCCCAGCGGATCCGCACCCAAACAGCCGCTGATCATCGTGAGATATTGCGGCGCCGATACGCGGGCCAGTTCGGATTGGGCGAGCGCTTGTCGTTTGTTGATCTCCAAAGTCTGGGCGACCGACCGATGACTGGGCTTGGCCGCAAAGTCATTGAGGTACGCGACATGTCGCTGCCATAGCGCGATATCCCGCGCCTGCTTGGTCCGCAGCCGCTTTTGATACCAGTCGCTCGCGAGCAGATAGTCCAGCGTGAACATATCGCGGACCTTCGCGTCATGGACCGTCATGCCTTCGTACGTACCCTTGGCCATGATCGTCAGGAGGGCTTTGAGCGGCGGGCAGGCTTCTTCGATGCTGCCGTCTTCGAAATAGGTTTTGGCGACCTTCTCCTGGGTCTCGGTGATGTTTTTGATGCCGTCTATGTACGCGGCGCGGTCCTGCGTTTCGGGCTTGAGCATCGCTTCGTCGAACACCTTGTTTGGATTGTCGAACACCCGGCCGAAGAAATTCTGTACGAACTTGGCGGTGATGCGATAGCCGAGCCGGCTGGCGTGGATCGTTTCGCCGTTGGCGTCGAAATCGGCCACGGGCTCGAGCATGCCTTCCTTCAGAAGGTAGCGCGGGTCCTGCTCCTGGGCGCTGAGGCGACACCAGATCTCCGGCACGAGCAGGCTGATGTCGTGATCGACGCGCACGTGCGGGCCGACATAACCAGCCGACGAGCTGAAGACCGCTAATCCGGTGAGGATGTAGCTGACGATCGCGGTATTCAGGTCGGCCGTGGGGCGCAACGCATTGAACGGGCTCTTGGTCAGCGCGCCTTCGGTGCCGGCGCCGGTGGTTGATGGGCTTTTGCCGGTGAGAGAGCAGATGAAATCCATGAACAGTTCGGGCAACTCCTGGTAATGCAGCGGGCTGTAGACCGCCAGCCCGCGAATGCCCGCTTCGTTATCCGGCGGATTGTTGCGCCGCCCGACTAGCACCGCATTCACCGGCGTCAGCAGCGGCTTATCCAACGGAACCGCGCGGTACAGGCGCTCGCCCACCTCGGCGGCGCGTTTGGAGAGCGGGTCCATGATGTCGGGACGAATCTGCAGATACCGCGGATTCTTCGAAGGCTTGCCGTCCACCAGCCGCGGGTCGGCCGAGGATACGACGAACCGGTTGCCTTCGGTCGTCGCGTCGCGCAGCAGCTTCTGCATCGGCTGGGTGAATTGGTCAAACTCCGCCGCCCGCTGCACCATCGCCACGGCGTCGGCATTGGACAGCGGCTGAAAGTTGGAGATGAAATTGTCCTGCCGCGCCAGATCCCGCTCGGTCTGCCGATCGAGCCCGCGGTGGACCGCGTCGTCGGGTCGCTGGAACAGCCGGTGCTCGCAATTGGTGAGGAACTTCACGCTCGGGCCTTGATGCCCGTCGTAATACTTATTCAGGTGCGACAGCAGCCGTGTGGGCACGACGACCGACGCGCTGATGTCGTCCTCGGTCTGCACCTTGGCCGCGGGCATGAAATCCTGGCGCACTTTATACGTCCGCCACGCGGTGGAGTGCCCATCCTCGGTGAGCCCGACACGCAGATAAGTGCCGACCAGCTTGCGGCCATTGAATTTAAACTCGTGCCCCGGGAAGCCGTTGACGATGTCCACATTAAAATGCTCGCGCCAGTTCGCGCCCCAATCGGGCTTGTAGAAGCGCTTGATGATGAACAGCATCGCAAAAAGATAATTCGGCACCGACGCCAGCCACGCGTTGTATTCGTCCGTGAAATCGTCGCTCGGCGTCAGCAGCTTGATCACACTGCCGAGCGAGCGCTCGCGGCTAAGGATCGGGCGGCTTTTGCCGTCGGCGCGGTCGGAGTAGTCGGGCTTGTCGCGGGCATCGGGCTTCCAGCGATGCGAAAAATCGTGCGCCAGAATCTGCTCGATCATGTCGAGATCTTTGTCGGCATCGGACGTGAATAGCGGGCCGTAGAGCATGTAGTCGCCCAGCGACTTGCTGATCTCGCTCTTGCCGCCGCCGCTGACGGTGCAGGGCTTGTGACAGAATACGCCTTCGCCGATCGTGCCGATCAGCCGCCAACTGGGCGCGCCCGGGTGGCGGGCGATCCGCAGCTTATAGCCGTTGGGCTTGATGTAGATTTTTTCAGGCGAGAGCGGGATCGACTGCTCCGCTCCGTCTTTCGTCCACCATATCTCGTTGCGCGGCACGCTGGCGTGGGAATCCTGAGGAATGTAGACCAGATTCGGATCGATCTTATCGATGCCGTAACCTTGCGGCCGCAGGTCCATCATCGCGCCGTAGTCGCGCGCGACATCCGCGAAGGTGCGATCGGTGGGACGGCTGGCGCGGTAATACTCGTCGCCGAGATTAAAGCTCGCGAACGCGATCGCCCCGCCGGCGTGTTCTTCTTCAAAATTGCCGGACAGGTTGGCGGCGTAGCTGATCTGCGTCTTCACTTCCTTTTTGCAGTAGCCGTAATAGTTGTCGGCGATGAGCGTGACGATCACGCCGGCTTCGGTGCGGCAGGTGAGCTTGAATGCCATGCCGTCGTTGTAGAGCTCGCCGGGCTGTTTCCAGCACATCTTGTCCTGGCGCTGGCGCGGGGTGGCAGAGTCGAAGTGCGGCAGTCCGAGTTCCTGCTTTGTCAGATGGCACAGGTGCGGCGCGAGGATGACGCACCCGGTGTGGCCGGTCCAGTGTTCGACATCGAGCCCGGCATCATTCTCGGGCAGGAACGGGTCGCCGGCATTGCCGAAGATTGACTCGACAAAATCCAAATTGGATACCAGCGTGCCGGGTGCAAAAAATCGCACTTCCATTGTTTTCGCCGGACACACGCCGGGCACTTCGGGGCAGACGACCGGGCGAAGCATCAGCGAGACGAAGCAACGCGCTGGCGACGTTTCGTTGGCGGTGAACGGCAGAAGCAACATGGCATCGGGTGGAATCATCGCGCGCCGGAACATTTCTGCAAAAACGCGTTGCGGTACGCTACGCTTATCGCCGGGGATCGGCAGTCCCCCTTCGGCCACGTGGAACGTGCCGGCGGTGGTGCGGCGGTCACTGCGCGGGTTGTGCAGGACGCCGTTGCGGACGCGATACGATTCGAGCAACTCGCTCTTGAATTCATCGGCGTTGACCGGCAACGACAATTCGCGCGCCAGCCCGTGCCGATCAAGAACGAACGTGGAATCGGGCAGCCGCAACGGAAACGGCAACTGAAGTGGAGCGAAGTGATCTTTTAAGAACGCCTCGATCCGCGCATCGGCCGGCGAGCGGTGCTCGTGCAGCACGCGTGCGGCCTCGCGAAGCCGGGCAAGCACGCCTTCGGCGACCGAAGACAGCTCGGCGTCATTCTCGTGCGACGTCGCGGGCAGTCCGGTCGCGGCGAGTCGCAGGTTCGCACGCTTGATCTGCGCCCGCCGATCGGCCGCTCCGTCGGTGCGCAACGCGACCGCCCCAAGTCCCAAGGCCTTGTCCAAATCCATACAACAATCCTTCCAGTCATGACACCGGCGCTTGCGCGGTTAAGGAGGCCCGGCGTGTCCCGTGGGGGGATTGTCGTGAATCGACGGGGAAAATCCATGCCGGTGACGCTCCGCTAGGCGTGTTTTATCGTCACAGCGCGTTTTGGCGGATTTCGGCGGTCTTCGACATACATGGTGATGTAGCCGATCCATGAGACAAGATTGAGCGCGGCTGTAACCGCGAAGAGCCATGCGGATTCGCCGAGCAGTTGATACAGATAGACGCCGGCGAACGGCGCGATAAACCCGCGCAGCCCGGTCAGCATCACATGGACGGCCATGTATTCGCCGGATTTTTCCGGTGGAGCAAACTCGTTGTGCCCCAGGTTCCACACCAGGTTGCCCGCGGCGATGGAGATGCCGACGACGAATTGCCCGGCCATGATGATCGGCAGGCTCGCCATGTATGCCCCGGCGAAAATCAGGAACTGGGCGGTCAGCCAACTGATCCCCTGGATCACACGGAACTTGCTGATCAGCATTCGGTCGAACATCGGCGCCCAGAACGGCAGCGCGAGGATCGAGGTCAGCAGCGGGATGATCTGCAGGACGATGATCGCCAGCATGTAATCCGACGTGGGGTTCGTCAGCTTGCGGCTGACCAGAAACACCAGCGGCGGTTGGAGCATCATAAAGCTGAAGCCGGCGATCATCTGCCAGCGCTGGTAAAGCCTGAAGCGCGGATCGTCGCGCAGCACCTGCACCGATCGCGACATCATCCGCAAAAAGCCGCCGCGCTCCGCGGGTGTGTAGTTCATCACATTGGTTTCGTCCGTCTGCGCCATCGATTCGGGGCGCGCGGTAACCAGCCGCGCCTGCCGCAGCATCGTGCGCTCGCGGCGGACGCGCACGTGCGAAAACTGCCATACGCCGATCAGCCCAAGCACCGCGGCGCAGAGGTACAGGTAGATGTAAGCACCCGGCTGGTGATCGAGCAGGCGCGAGCCGAGGAACGTTGTCAGCGCCAGCACCGCGGTGGCGATCATGTTGATCCGCCCCACCACCTGGCCGCGCAGGTGACGCGGGTAGTTGTAGCGCCAGATCGTGCTGCGCACCGTGACAATACCGGCCGCGAATACTCGCGCGAGGATGATCAGCCCGGCGAACGCCCATGCGCCCGGCGCGAGCGGCAGAAATGCGGTCAGCGCCACGAGCGCAATTGACGCGATTACGCCGATCTGCAGGCCGTTGACGAACGCGACTTTCTCGCGATCGCGCGACAACTCCGCCCAGAGGATTGCCATGATATTGCCGAACATCGGGGCGGCGGTGATGACTGCGATCAGCATTCCCGAGGCATGGAAATACTTGGCCGCAACGACGGCCGCGAACGCGCCTTCGGCCAGCGCTGCGGCAAGAGGGTACGTCAGCGCCGAGGCGATCTCGTAATGGTAATTGCGCCGCACCATGTACGGCTGATGGCGGGCGGTGAAGCGAAAGTACGATGTGAGGAGCTTGAACATCGATCCTGAAGCAACGCTAGCCGCGCCGCATCAGAACTTCCGGACTAAAAGAAAACCGGCCCGTCCGCAAGTGCGCAGACCGGCCGGTGAAATACTTATCGTCGAAACGTATGGAGCTCTACCGGGCTTACCGGAGCTTCCAGGTGGTCAGGCCCGTCAGCGGACGCAGCATGAGCAGGCTGTCGATATCGTCCTGGGTCATCTTGCCCTCAAGATCCCAGTTGCGGGCGATCAGATTCCCACGCTCGCCGAGGCTGTACGCCGGCGTCCAGCCGATCTCAAAAGGACGAGCACAGCCGCCGACCGCAAACGACGAAATCGCAAAAAGACCGAGGATTGAAAGCTTCCGCATGTCTAAACCACCAAGTTGAAAAGCCTCAAGGGTGCTCAAACTCCACCAGTGCGGGTTTATTAGATCAATTCGGCGCGCAAGTGTCAAAAGGGTATTGGTTTATCCGACAGGGTGCGTCCGGCAGAGACCATGCGACCGGATTATGCGATGGTACGCGCTGCCGTCACGGCTACCGGTCGTCTGTCGTCGAATTCTTCGCCAGAATCGTCGCCAGTTCCGGCGCCGTGCCAACGTGCTTCAGCCAGTGCGTTTTGTCAGTCGCGATCAGCCGGCGGAGCAGATCCGGATGGGCGGCCGCGTCGGCGGCGGTCCATGTGCGCACATCGACGTATGAATCGGCAAAACCGAGCCGATTTTTGGGGATGACCCCGATCACCGCGTCCGGCGTCCGCACAACATGCAGCGATGCGATCGCCACCGCCCAGCCGGCGAGCAGAATGACGATCAGGATTGTCTTCAGTGTCGATAACATGAATCAAGGAACCTACCACAGGCATTTCCGCGCGTGTTTTACAAAAAACGATTGCCGCCAGGCTCAGAAGCCCATACCCCCGCTGATAGACACTCGCTGGGATCCGCCGCGATCTAACTCTGCTCCCCATCGGGTGGGTTAGGCAATCGCGGGCGCGGCCGCGCGGGTTCAGGCTCGGCAAGCTTAGCTTCGTCCGCGGGCACTTCTTCCGGCTCCGGCGGACGCGGGCTGAAGGAATCGATCGAGCGCTTCCGCACGTCCAGCCGATCGTCCGGTGGCGTGCCGTCCTCGGCATCCGGAACCGGAACCAGTTGCACGCCCGCCCCTTCGGGGATCCGCAGGTTCATCGGAATATCCAACTCCGGCACCGGCTCGGCCGGCGGATTGAGCGGATCGTAATCATCCGGAAACGCATGAAACGCCAGCGGGCTGTCGGCCTTGATTCGGATCGGCTCGATCACCGCGTTGTAATAACCGTGCGCGAACAACCCCTGCGATTCCTGATAAGCGAAGTTGATCAACTCACAGAACTCCCGCACCAGCGCCTGCGCGTCGGGGTCCTTGCGCTCGGTGAGCTGCACGGCCTGCTGGTGCTTGCGGTCGCGGAAGCGCATCATCTGCACGTACCGCCCACTGGTCTCCCCGGCCGCCCAGTTCGCGCCAACCTGTTCGTAGACCTCAAAGTGATCACACCCGATCTTCATCAGCACCTGGCGGAATCGCTGCATCAAATGATTATGCGCCGCACGTTTCTCCTGCGGCACGACGTAACTGTTGGTCTGAAGCAGCATTCTCTAATGTCTCCGTACGCGAGACGTCATTGTGCCAGAAGACTGCAGCGGCATCAATGCGGGTGATTACAACCGATTTTAAGGATCGGGCGCGAGCGATGTGAAAATAGCGCCCTGGCGTGTGAGAAGACCTCGCTGGCATCGCGAAGGCGCAAGCGACCCCGCAACTGGTTTGGGCTGGCGGGGTCGCTTGCGCTTTTGCGGGTGGTTCTTGCTGTTCGAAAAAGCATGGGTCACGGTAGATATTCCGCTTTCATCACCTCGGACTCAAAAAGATAATCGCCACATTCCGACCCCGCCTTATTTCATGAATCGGCTGCCAGTGGTTACTCAGCAGCAGGTCTTCTGTGATGCAGTACTCTTCATTGGAATTGCTGGTGCTGTAGACGTCGTGCCAGATCATGATGACGCCCGGCGGCGGGTTGGCGGCGACGGTGCGGGAGGAATCTACTACGCGGGCGGTGTCGAGGCGGTCGAGGTCGCGGTACATAAACAGGTGCGGGAGCGCGGCCGCGAAGCGGGGATAATTCTGGCGCAGCTCGGCGTGGGCGTCGAGCCAGCGGCTGACGTCGGCGGCGATGCGGTCGTCGTCCTGCTCGCCGAGTGGGAACGCGGGATACGCGAAGTTCGCGGCGACCACCACCGCCGCGCCCAGCGCGGTCCAGCGCAGGGGTTGGCGGATATTTATCAGTTCGCACACGCGCTGCCACCCCGCCGCCGCGAGCAGCGCCCAGAATGGCGCGGCGATCAGCATGTATCGCGGCTCGCCGTTGGACGCCATTTTTCCGAGCGTCCAGAGGGCGCTATGGGCGATGAGAACCCCGAGCGGCACAAGGACGATTAGCACGCGGGAGCGGAAGAGATGATCGCTGAAGAACCGACGCAGGCGGTTGAAGTGATGATCCGATGCCGCTGCGCACAGCCGCACCGCGCCAATCCAAATCAGCGGAAACGCCATCGGACCGATCACCGCCGGGAGGATCGCGATGAACCAGCCCGGTTTTGTCCACCACGCTTTGCCTTGCCCATACATGCTGTCGGCGGAGTACGGCCAATTGTGGCGCAGCCATGTGTACCAAGGGTATTCCATCGGGCCGCCGTAGACGTGCCAGCCTGCGTAGCACCATGTGATCACGCCAATCGGCAATAGCGCCAGCCACCACAATTTGCGATGTGCGCCCAGCGCCAGCGCGACCATCAGGATCAAGCCAAATCCTTCCGGCCTGGCCAGCGGGCTGAATGACGCGAGCAGCGCCAATATCACGAATGATCTGGACGCGTACGCCCACATCGCGGCGATCATCAGCAGCGCAAAAGGGATCTCCGTCAGTTCGGAAAATGAATGCGCAAATAGCAGCGGCTGCGTCAGCAGAAATAGCGCCACCAGCGCCGGCCGGGCGATGTTGAGCCGGGCAGCGACCTTCAATGTCATCCACAGCATGACCAGCACGAGTGCGAGGCTCATCAGACGCGTACCGGTCAACCCGGCGAATTTCGCGGGAATCGAATAGAGCAGCACGCACAACGGCCGACTCCAGACGCCGACCATGTGAAACGGCTGACCGATCGCAAATCGGCGGGCGAGGTAATGCGTGATGCCGTCGGCCTCGAGGAAGCCGCGCGACGCGATCGCCATCCACGCCGACAGCGCTGAGAATATCAGCGCCGCGACGATGATCACGCGCCGATCGTGTCGCGATTGATCGGGCGTCGTGCAATCTGCCATCGTGCGATCCGGCACCGCGGGTTTGGGCAGCGCTGGATCAGTCGTCGCGAGGTCGGGCGTCACGGGTGCATCTCGTCTTTCCGGATTTCGTGCCGCAGGCCGCGGACGTCCAGGAGCAGCTCTTTGCGGAGCACGTATCGCACGAACAGCGCGGCGATGAAGGAGATCAGAAACACCTCGGCCTCACGATGCACGCCAGCGCGCGAGATGAGATACCACGCGACCACGGCGCACGCTGTCCATTCGCACGCGGCTGAGAGTAAAAAATCGATCCACGGACGCCGGTGGACGAGAAATTCGCGCTGCGTTCGCACGTACCGCGCGTGAAATACCGCCGTCACCGCGACGACCAGTCCATAGGCGATGATCAGCGAGCCCACCGGCCGCCAGCCGATGCTCCGCGTCGCGACGTAGTAGCACGCCGCGAGCGACCACGACAAGATCGTGACAATCAGAAACTTGACGATCGGCGACAGCCTGGGGAACGAAAAATCGTAGAGTCGTGACAGGTGCTCGAGGTATCGAAACTGCTCGCGGAGATTCAGCTTCGATTCACCGGCCTGGCGCTTGCCGAAGTGAATCGGAATCTCCTGCACATTCTGCGCGCGGGTCTTGCAGAGAAGCTCCAGGCCGATCTTATACCCCAGCGGCGTCAGGCGGCGGGCGCTTTGATAGCTTGCGCGGCGCAGCGCGAGGAATCCGCTCATCGGGTCGCTCACTCGTCCGGCGAACGGTCTAGCGAGCGCGGTGGCGACCCACGAATTGATCGCCCGGAAAAACGTCCAGCCGGATTCGATCGATCCGCCTTTGACGTACCGCGACCCGACAGCAAAATCCGCCCCGCGCTCAATGGCCGCGATCAACTCGGGCAAACGCTCCGGCGGGTGCTGCAAGTCCGCGTCCATCACCACCAGAATCTCCCCCCGCGCCTCGGCCATTCCAAAGAGCACGGCGCCGGAGAGGCCGTCCCGCGGCGCGGTGCGGACCAGCAGTCGCAGCGGGAAATTTTTGGCTAGCGCCTCGCAAATCTGCGGCGTATTGTCATGGCTGTTGTCGTCAACAATCAGCACTTCGTACCGGCGACCGGATAGGGCCGCGTTGATGCGCTCCATCAGCGGCGTTAGATTGGCCGCCTCATTCAGCGTGGGGACGATGACGGATATGTCGGGAGCGTCCAAGGTTGTATAGTTATCGGCGATCTACATAAAAGGAAACGAACACATGTCACTTCTGGATATTCGCATCGGAACGCTGATGCCCATCGATAAAGCGGCCAGCCACATTCCGCAGATCCTGCACCACGGTTTTGAGAGCTTCCAACTCACCGGCGGCTGGGGCGTCGGGTCGGTCGATTTTCAGCGCATCGCCGGCGAGGTCCGCACCGCGATCGAGGGCAAGGCCGTCATCAGCTCGATCGGCTATTTCGGGAACCCGCTGCTGAAGCCCGACGACGCGAAACTCTTCGGCGAATACATCGATAATGCCCATCTGTTCGGCTGCGACGTGGTCGCGGGGTTTGCCGGCGCGCTCGATGGCAAGCCGGTGATGGATTCGATGCCAGTATTCAAGCGCGTCTGGGGCGATCTGACGAAACGTGCGAAGGACAAGGGCCTAAAAATCGCTTTTGAAAATTGCGATATGCAAGGCTGGTGGACCTCCGCCCGATATAACGTCGCCCATTCACCCACGTTCTGGGAAGCGATGTGGAACGAAGTGCCCGGCGACAACCTCGGCATCTGCTGGGAACCCTGCCACCAGATGGTCAGCCTGATCGACCCGATCCCGCAGCTTCGCAAGTACATCAAAAAGGTCTTCACCATGCACGGCAAGGACGCCACGATCGACTGGCACACCCTCCGTGAGTCCGGTCTTCGCGGCGGCAAGCAATACGTCTATCACCGCACCCCCGGCTTCGGTGACACCAACTGGACCGACGTCATCTCCGTCCTGCGTCAAGGCGGCTTCAAAGGCTGCATCGACATTGAAGGCTGGCATGATCCGGTCTACCGCAACGAACTGGAAATGACCGGGCAGGTGCATGCGCTGAATTACCTGAAACAGTGCCGGGGCGGGTCGGTGTTTGCGCCGAACCCTGTTTGACGATGACAAGGTGACTTGGTGACAGGGTGATGGGGTGAAAACGGGAATGACCGTGCATCACTGAAGGTGATTACTCATATCCAAGCGCCAGCAGCAAGGCGCGTCGTGTTTCGATGAGCTTCGCATCGCCAAGCGTTGTGATCAGCGCGCCCAGGCTTTTTTTCGGAACGCTTTGCAGGCGATCCATAGCAATCGCACATTGAGTTGGCATGCCATGACGCTGATCGAGCATTACATGCGTGGGAATGTTACGAATCGTTGACGTGACGGGCGCGACCGTCAGTTCGTTCAGGTGAGGTATCACTTCTTCGCGCGTGAGGATGAGGACTGGCCTTTTCTTGTCTGGCGCTTTGAACCGGTGCCAGCGGATTTCGCCTCGGTGCATGGTTTTTCCTTCCACTCCGGCCAGACTTGCTCAGGCTCCCAGCCGAGTTCGTCGGGCGTCAGCGGTTTCTTGCGATAGGCCTGGATAATCTGCGCGTCCAGTTTATCCGACTCGGCCTTGCGCAGTGCGGCGAGTAGCGCCGTTTCAGTCAGCGCGGATCGGGTCGTGCGCTTTTCGGCGACGAGTGCATCGACTCTGCTGAGGAGCTCGTCGTCCAATTTCAATTGCACCGTCCTCATGATCCCCATTATGGTCAGCTCTCCACGTCCACGTCAACGCTCGACCGGTGCGAGAGAATCACGATCACCGAGCCGGCGATGATCAATCCGCACACGGGATAGAATGACGCCGCGGGCAATTCCCGGAATAGGATGTAGGCGGTGACGCCGGAGAACGCGAACTGGAACAGGTTCGCGGTGGAGACGACTGGCCCGCGCATGGTTTTCATGCACCAGTTCATCACCGTGTGGCCGATCACCGTCGGGACCAGGCCGAGGCACAGGAGCAGCGTCGTCTCGCGGGGTGTCAATGTGGGAAACGGTGCGCGCGTGACAAGTGCGATCAGTGCGCAGATCAGCCCGCTGATTGCATAAAGGGGCACGATATATAGCCACAGGCTCCGGCCCATCCCCAGCCGCCGGCTGAACGCGAGGTAGACGCAGAACAGGCACATAGACCCGAAGCAGATCAGGTCGCCGCGCACGCCCTGCGGCGACAATTCGTACTGGCTGCCGACCAGCGCCGCCACGCCCGACATCGCCAGGATGCCGCCGACAATTTCGCCGCGGTTGACGCGCTCGCGGTTCATCAGCCACATGACAATCGGCATCACGACTGTCGTAAGATTCACCATCAACGTCCCATTGGCGGCCGTCGTCATCCGCGCGCCGATCGTCCAGGTGATGAAATGCACCGCCAGCATGACGGCGCCGGGCACCGAGAGCAGCAGCGATTGCGTTGACAGAGCGCCCGGCAGCTTACGTGCTTCGATCACCATCAACGGCGATAAAAACGCCGCGGCGATCAGCAAGCGGGCGGCGCTGAGCCAATAGGCGTGCGTCTGGCTGGTTTTGAGAAAGATGACGGAAAGCGAGCAGGCGAAGACGCCGAGGAGGAGGACCATGTATTTGCGGTGCCCGTGCATCGTGAAGATGGGATCAGAATTCGTTCAGTCTGGTCATGGTCTGCTCACAGCTGAGGCGACACAAAACAATGCGATCGGAAAATTTGCAAGAACCGCGAAAAAAATAAACAGGCAGATGATCAGCGTTCGCCGGCGATCGACCCTTAAGAAGCAGGCTCTAAAAACGTCAATCAGGGCGAGGAGCGCGAGTACGCAGGTAGCTACTCCTCCAAGAATAAGCCACAGTTCCCCGATTTGCGCCGTATTCGAGATACTTGTATTTGATGAAACTTTGTGAATGACTAGCAGCACGGGGCCGATCATGCCCACGACTAGAGAACTAAACAGTACAATGTAATTAGGCTTCACCGACGACGTCTGCGTCCTGGGAACTTCGTAAGATAAAATTGTGGGTTCATGATCCATGATTCCTCACGGCATCTTCAAATCCGCCTGCACCAATCGCGACTATCCGATTCTTCTTAACCACGGCAATCTCTACAAAAACCACAGGCAGAGATACGTAACCGGACCGATGATGAGTATGCCAAGGAGAACAAGAGTTGATAAGATGATACCTCGCATTCGCTGCACAGGATTTCGACACGCACGCGCTAAATCCACCAGGCCCATGCCAACAAGGAACATGAATAACAGCAGTCCGAATATCGCTAGAAGGCTGAGACCCTGAATCACTTCTTCGCCATTCTTCTCGCGCAATCGCATTATTACGGCCGTTAGCATCGCGAGCCCAACGTAGGAGGCGGCAATGACCAGCAGCATCCGCGCCGGTTGATGTTTGGTTACCCCGCCTGAAGCGGGTTTTTCGAAATCCAAAATTCTTGGCTTGTTGCCCATCATCTCACGGCATCTTCAAATCCGCCTGCACCAATCGCCGTCCGTCGAAGTCGCGCACGCGGACCGAATAGACATTGATTCCCACCGCCGTGCTGCCTTTGAGTCGGCCGTCGGCGACATGGAAACCCCAGCCGTGCCAGGGGCAGATGGCGCAGCCTTGCTCATCCACCCAACCGCCGGCCATGCTGCCGCCGGCGTGGGGGCAGGCGTTGTCCATCACGCGGGGTTCTCCTTGATGCAGGAAGACCGCCAGGCAAAAGCCATCGATTTCGACGTATTTGCCCTCGGCCTCTTTGAGTTCCGATAGATCGCACAACGTGGTCCAGGACATTCCCGCCAAACATAACATCGCGTTGGCCTGAGACGAATAGCCGAAGCGATCTCCGCCGGGCGGCATCGGCATTTCCCCCATCCTGTTGCATTTAACAACGCTATCAAGAGACTACGACGACTAACAAGGAGGAACCGCGAAACGCGGTTCAATTTCGATCATGGCAGACAAAAGCGTATCCACCGACTCACTGGCAATGGACGACGGCAAGCCGGCGCACACCGGCAAGAAATTTCGACTCGCGATGATCGGGTGCGGCGGGATCGCGCAGACGCACATGGGCGCGATCAAAACCTTTGACGACGTGGAAGTGGTCGCGGCCGTTGATATCGTGCCGGCGCGACTCAAGATCATGCAGGAAAAATGGGGTGTCAGCGAGGTCTACACCGACTGGAAAGAGATGCTCAAGAAGGTGAAGCCCGACGGCGTAAGCATCTGCACGCCCAACGGCGTCCACGCCGAGCCGGCGATCGACGCGGCGGCGGCGGGTTGTCATGTCATAGTCGAAAAACCGATGGCGATGAACCCGGCCGAGTGTCAGAAAATGATCGACACCGCCAAGAAGAACAACGTGAAACTCGCGATCGGTTTCCAGTATCGCTATCACGCCAATACGCAGTACCTCAAGCGCGCCGTCGATGCCGGTCAGTTTGGCGACGTGATGTTCACGCGCTGCTCGGCCTTGCGTCGCCGCGGCATCCCCAACTGGGGCGTGTTCGGACAAAAGAAGCTGCAAGGCGGCGGCCCGATGATCGACATCGGCGTCCACGTCATCGAAATGGCGCATTACGTCATGGGCAGCCCCAAACCCGTCGCGGCCACCGGCAACACATGGACCTTCATGGGCGACAAGCCCAGCGAAGTCGTCAGCCAATGGCCGAACTGGGACCACAAGACTTACACCGTCGAAGACACCGCCATCGGGCACATCCGCTTCGACAACGGCGCGATCCTGCATATCGAAGCGAGCTTCGTCGCGCATATCGAAAAAGACGTGTGGAACTTCCACATGATGGGCAAAAAAGGTGGCTGCACCTGGGATCCGCCGATGATCTTCCGCGACGAGGCCGGCACGATGACTAACAGCCAGCCGGGCTTCCTGGAGAACGTGCGCGATTTCCCGAGCATGTTCAAAGTGAAGCTGCGCAACTGGATCGACGCCTGCACGACCAACACCCCGCTGACCGCACCCGGCGAAGCGGGACTGGCGGTTCAGAAAATCCTCGACGGCGTCTATCGCTCGGCCGAGTCCGGCGGAAAAGAAGTCACGATCAGCTGAGGCATTTTCGCAGCGGTCTGTCGTTCCATTAGCGCGGGCAAGACTTGGGTATGGTTCAAAGATTCATCAGCCGTTCGCTGCGGCTGATTATCGCAGCGCTCGCGTGCTACGGGCTGACGCGCCAGCTCGATCCGTGGATGATGGTCCTGCTCTGGGCGATCACGATGGCGGCCGCGTGCGGAACCGCGGCGTGGCTGCTGAAGACCTCCGGCGTCGGCAACATCACGTGGAAGAATCGAGTCGCCGGCCTGCTGCTGCCATTCGGCTACGCTGCCGGCCGCGGCAAGCTCTGGCCGATCGTCCTCACGTCATGGTTGGTATGGGTTTTGGTCGCCGTGGCCGTGGCATTACAGACCGATCAACGCATCGCGAGCACCAGTACAACGCCCGATGCGACCCCGTCGCGGGCGTGGGCGATCGTGCTGATGGTGGCATGGGCGATCGACGGCGCCGCGTTGCTCTACGTCATCGGCACGGCGGTGAAGAACTTCACCCCCGGCTCCAGAAGCGGCATCACGCTGATCAAGATCAGCGCGGTGATCGTCGGAATCATCGCCGGCAGCATCATCCTCCACATCACCGGCCACACCCGCTCCGCCGCGATCCTCGCCGGCGCACCGCCGGCGGCGCTCGCGGTGCTTTACGGCGCGTTCGTCGGCATCATGGTCACGGTCGGGCGGAATGCGCGATGGAATTAGGTTTAGAGCTTCGCCAGCAATGCCAATACGCCGGGTGGCACAGGTCGATGGTGCTCCGCAGACCTGTGCTCTTAGTTGCGGCATAAAAGCACAGGTACTCCGCAGACCGGTGGCACCCCGCTGGGATTTGTTCCCCCATCTCCCCTTGCCGCTACCGATGGCGCTAAGCGGGATTCATTGTCGGGTGGTCATTTTCCCCGCTGGCAGCAGATGCACATCGATATCATTTACGAATAGCCTTAGCACGTCGCCGCGCTTCAGGCTCTTATTCTTGTGTCCTAAATCTCGCCTAATCGCAAGAATCAACTCCTCGTATAGAAACAAACCCTTTAATGGGTCGGCTTTAAGTACCTCGGCATCACTAATGGCACGAAGCCACTTGACCCACGCAAGCAGGACTTCGTCCGCACCCCACACCATCATCTTCTGATTAAAACCGAACTTAATAATCTCCTCTTGAGTAGGAGCAGTTCCGATTTTTTCGCCGCTGAGTACTCGGGAAATGAACTGTATAAGTTCTTCATAGACCGGAACCTTCTTTTCGCGATGCTGATTTTGAATGCGCTCACGCGCTTCGTACACCTTTCCTAATAGGATCGATAAAATAGATACCAACACTGTCGCGCCGGCAGCGATGATTGCCATCGCGATATCTGACTTCATAGAGTCGATAACGTGGAATGCCGCCCGTACTGCAATAAAACAGCCGTACCCAATAGCCCCCAGCAGGACCAGTCCAAATATTCCTAACCATCTTTGGCGTGCTGCTTGTGACATAGGGGAGATAACTACCAATAAGCCTATGGCGCGCCAAATAGTGTTCAATATTGGAATGAAGATATGCCACGGGAGTAACCGTGCAGGATGTACGGTCGAATATCCCGCCGGGGTGCCTGTGCTTGTCAGGTCTCGGCGTACCGCGACCTGTGGCACCCATCGACGCCCCACCCTATTCTTTTCCCCGTGCGCACCTTCGTCTCCCGAGGCGGACTCAAGCTCGATCATGCCGTGACTTCGTTCGGCATCGACGTCGGCGGGAAGGTCTGCGCCGATCTTGGCTGTAGCACCGGCGGGTTCACCGACTGCCTGCTCCAGCACGGGGCCGGAAAGGTGTATGCGGTGGATACCGGTTATGGCGTTCTGGATTGGAAGTTACGAAAAGACCCCCGCGTCGTCGTTATGGAGAGGCAGAACGCGATGCACGCGATTTTGTCGGAGAAGGTGGACTTGATCACCATCGATTGCGCCTGGACGATGCAGAAGCACATCCTCCCCGCCGCCGCCAAACTGCTGAAGCCGGGCGGGCGGATTGTCACGCTGATCAAGCCCCATTATGAGGCCGAAAAACACCTGCTCCGCAAAGGCATTTTGCCGCAAGAACAGATCGAACCAGTGGTTACGGCCGTCATTCGCGGCATCGAGGCCGACGGATTCGCTGTGCGCGGGCGGGTGGAAAGTCCGATCAAAGGAAACAAAGGCAACACCGAAGTGCTTGCGTTGCTGGAAGTTATGAAACAATAATTTGCATTTTGCCACAGAGGCACACAGAGAATTGTGCGCGAAGAGGCGAAGGAACGAAGGTGCGCGAAGGAAGAGGTTCAATTTTACGATAGAAGAATTCTTCGCGAAACTTCGTCTCTTTGTGCCTTCGCGATCGAATGATTTCTTCTCTGTGTCTCCGTGCCTCTGTGGCAAATTTCGTTTAAGCGGAAGCAGATTGATGTCCAGGATTCGTATCGCCATCGCGGGAGTCGGGAATTGTGCGAGTTCGCTCGTGCAAGGCGTGCATTTTTACGCGCAGGCGACCGGCGATGATGCCGTGCTGGGGTTGTCGCATCCGCTGCTGGGCAAATATCGCGTGGGGGATATCGAACCGGTCGCGGCGTTCGATATTGATGCCCGCAAAGTCGGTCGGCCATTGAATGACGCGATCTTTGCGCTGCCGAATAACACCAAGGTCTTCCATCGTCCCCCCGCCGGCGCCGGGCCGGTGGTGCAGATGGCACCGATCGCCGACGGCATCAGCGAGCACATGGCCGACTACCCGGAGCCGATGCGGTTCAGTGTCGCGCGTGATGAGCCGGTTGATATCGCCAGCGCGCTGCGCGAAAGCGGCACGCAGATCCTCGTCAGCTATATGCCGGTCGGGGCGCAGAAAGCTACGGAGCAGTTCGCTGAGGCGTGCCTTGATGCGGGCGTCGCGTTCGTCAATTGCGTGCCGGCGTTCGTCGTCTCGGATGCGATCTGGGCCGAGCGGTTTCGCCAGCGCGGGTTGCCGTGTGTCGGCGACGACATCAAAGCCCAGGTCGGCGCGACGATCACCCATCGCACGCTCGCGAAGCTATTCTCATCGCGCGGGGTGCGGATCAATAGCACCTATCAGCTCAACACCGGCGGCAACACCGATTTCCTCAACATGCTCAACCGCTCGCGCCTGGCGAGTAAAAAAGCGAGCAAGACCCAGGCCGTGCAGGCGCAGTTGGATGTGCCGCTGAGCCCGGAAAATATTCACATCGGCCCGAGCGATTTCATCCCGTTTCTGAAGGACAATAAGGTCTGTTTCCTGCGCATCGAAGGCACCGGCTTCGGCGGCGTGCCGCTGCACATGGAGTTGCGGCTGAGCGTAGAGGATTCGCCCAACTCCGCCGGGGTGGTTGTCGATGCGATCCGCTGCTGCAAGCTCGCGCTGGACGCCGGAATAGCCGGCCCGATCGATCCGGCTTGCGCATGGACGATGAAGCACCCGCCAAGGCAGATGAACGACCCGGAGGCGCTAGCAGCACTGGAGCAATTCGTCGCCCGCGCAGAGCAGCTGGTTGCACGCAAAACACTCAAGGCTTCTTGATCTATGAAGAATGCGATTCACCGCAGAGACGCGGAGGGCGCGGAGATGGCGTTGAATTTTTCGCAGCGCGTCGTCAATCCAAAATTACTTTGTATTTGTAAAAAAAAAAATTCCATTCAATCTGAGCAATCAGCGCAATCTGCGACCCATTTATCCGTCCCTCCTCCGTAGTGCGAGAGGCGATCTCCGCGTCTCCGCGGTGAAATCTTCATCCTGGAACCTGAAAGAACGACAAGGGTTGCGTCGATGACGAATGCGCAGGATTATCCGCCCATGAGCGCGAAACAGCGGGCCGCGGAGGCGGCGATTCGGCACGTGAAGAGCGGGATGACCGTCGGCCTGGGCACCGGGTCGACGGCCAAGCTCTTTATCGCGGCGCTGGGCGCGGAAATGGCTGCGGGGCGAATCACCGATATCCGCGGCGTCGCGACTTCGGTGCGGTCCGACGAGCAGGCGCGGGCACTGGGCATCACCGTCATCGATCTCGCGGACGCTGGGCATTGCGATGTCACGGTCGACGGCGCTGATGAAGTGGACCCGCATCTGAACCTCATCAAAGGTCTCGGCGGCGCGCTGCTGCGCGAGAAGATCATCGCGGAGAATACGAAGAAGATGGTCGTCGTCGTGGACGACAGCAAAATTGTCCCCCACCTGGGCGCTAAATCGCCGGTGCCGGTCGAGGTGGTCGAATTCTCGCACGAGATCAGCCGCCGATATCTGGAATCACTCGGCTGCACCGTCACGATGCGAATGGATGATCACGGCAATCCTTACATCACCGATAACGGCAACCGCATCTACGATTGCCGCTTTGACCGAATCATCGATCCGATCGCGCTCGACCACGCGATCAAAGCCAAGGCCGGCATCGTGGAAACCGGACTCTTTGTGGGGATCGCCTCGGTGATCGTCGTAGCAGGTGAATCGGGCGTGCGCGAGATGGTGCGCGATCAATAGAGCGAATTTCAGGCGATCGTGGCATGGGGTTCCAAGCCCATGTTTGATCTGGACTAGAAATACACGGGCTGGAAGCCCGTGCCACGAATACGCCGAACACTAAAGCAAAATGCTCTAAATCCTTCGTACCACCAATGCGCTGTTCTTGCTTCCGAATGCAATGCAATTGCACAGCGCACAACTAATTGCGTGCGCCCGGGCGACGCCGGGGACGTAGTCCAGATCGCATTGCGGGTCCGGATCGGTGAGATTGATTGTCGGATGCACCCAGCCGCTATGCATCGCCAGCACGGTGGCGGCGATGCCCGCGGCCCCACCGGCGCCTTGGGGGTGGCCGATCAGGCTTTTGGTGGCGCTCATTGGGATTTTGTCGGCGCGTTCACCCATTACGCGTCGGATTGCCGCGGTTTCAAGGCGATCGTTCAACTGTGTGCCCGTGCCGTGCAGGTTCACATAATCCACTTCATCCGCGCTTGCGCCCGCGGCGGCGAGTGATTCCTCGATCGCACGCGTGCATTCCTCCAAATCAGGCGCGATCTGAACGCGATGATAGGCATCGCACGTGCTGGCGTACCCGGCGATTTCGGCCAGAGGAGTCGCGCCGCGACGCCGTGCGTGGTCCAGCGTTTCGACGACGAACATCCACGCGCCTTCGCCGAGGATGAAACCGTCGCGATCGCGGTTGAAGGGGCGCGAGGCTTTGGTCGGGTCGGCGAATTCGCGCGTGCTGATGACACCGAGCATCTCAAAGGCGCCAAGGATTCCAGGCGCGATGCACGCGTCCGCCCCGCCGGCGATCATTACATCTGCAGCGCCGGCGCGGAGTGTCATCATCGCGTGACCGATGGCGTCGGTGCTGCTGGCGCAGCCGGTGGAGATCACGTGCGACGGCCCGCGCAGCTTGAGCTGGATCGATATCTCGCTGGACAAATTGCCGTGTGTGCCGGCGGTGATCGCGAATGGCGAGCGCTTCCCGCCTTGATGGATGCGCCGGTACTGCTCCTCGACAAATTCCAGCCCGCCGCCGCCGGTACCCAGCGCGACGCCGGTGCGCCGTGATAGTGCTATACTGTCCGACCCGATCGTCAGCCGCGCCTGCGCGATCGCCTCTTTAGACGCGGCGACCGCGAGCGGGATGAGCCTTGGAACACGCCGCACATCAACTGGGTCCATCACGCCAGCGGGATCAAAATCACGAACCACACCGGCGATGCGGGACTTGATCGCGCCGGTGTCGAACCCGTCGATCTGACTCAGCCCGCTCACACCTCGTCGGCACGCGAGCTCGAAATTGGCTGCGCCCAGCGCATTGGGCGACACGACGCCGATGCCGGTGATGACGATCCGCTGTTGTTCATTCACGCGATCGGATCGTAGCCCGCCACCCGGCGCACGGCCAGTACGCCATCGCGATCTTCGACCCGACAGGCGTGCGGAAATCGATCGATCATGGCCGCGAACGCGATGTCGGCGCTGAGTCCGGCATTGATCACATTCTGCCCGCCGCGGCTTTGTTGAAGTCGCAACTCAACATTGGGCGATGCTTCGTGCCACAGGTTCATCGCGATGCGCGCTTCGTCATTCATCGGCACCGCGCCCGCGAGCCTGACGAGCACTGCGCCGCAGCCGAGCAGGTCTTCCATGGCGATCTGATCATTCGTGCCGGCGCACAATAGCGTCACCGGCAGCCCAGTCGCCGCGGCGGCGTGAGCGGTGGCGCGGGCGTTGACGATCGCCCCGGTCAGCAGC
>JACMML010000062.1 GCA_014379105.1 Phycisphaerae bacterium | reverse complement strand
GGACAATTCCCGTGCGCTGATTCAGACTGTCCTCAAAGGAGATTGTGATGGCAGGCAAATCCAAATCACCAAGGTCCCTGGCCGGCACCCAGCCTGATCCACTGAAGGCCGTGCAGCCGTACGCGTCGTCCAAGGTCAAGGTCGCCGTCACCGACATTGACGGTGTTCTGCGTGGCAAGTACCTGCACAAAGACAAATTCGCGTCGGCCGTCGACGGCGGCTTTGGATTTTGCAACGTCGTGTTCGGCTGGGACATGACCGACAGCGTGTACGACAACGCAGACGTGATCGGATGGCAGCACGGTTTTCCGGACGTCCTGGTGAAACTCGACATGGCGACCGGACGCAACGTCCCGTGGGACGACGAGGTGCCGTTTTATCTGGGCGATTTCGTTAACGTCGACGGGTCACCCTTCCCGTTGTGCCCGCGGCAGTTGCTGAAGAAGGTGATCGCTCGTGCTGGCAAGCTCGGCATGCAGCCGATGTGTGGACTCGAATTCGAGTGGTTCAATTTCGCCGAAACGCCGCAAAGTTGGGCGGCGAAAAAAGGGGTCGATCCGACGCCGCTGACGCCGGGCATGTTCGGATACTCCCTGCTGCGCACCAACGCGAACCGTGAATTCTTCAACGCGTTGATGGACGAGATGCTGCTGTTTCGAGTGCCGATCGAAGGGCTGCACACCGAAACCGGGCCCGGGGTCTACGAGGCCGCTCTCCAGTTTTCAGATGCCCTGGAGTGCGCCGACCGCGGTGTCCTGTTTAAAAGCGGCGCCAAGGAAATCGGTGCGAATTTCGGAATCATTCCCAGCTTCATGGCGAAGTGGAGTTCTCAGTATCCGGGCTGCAGCGGCCATGTGCACCAATCGATGACCGACGGCAAGAAAAATCTGTTCTTCGATGAAGGCTCGAAGAAAACGGCGCGCGCGGGAATGAGCAAGGTATTCGAGAGTTTTCTCGCCGGGCAGATCGCCGCGTTGATGGAATTTGCGCCGATGTTCTGGCCGACGGTGAATAGCTACAAGCGGCTGGTCGATGGTTTCTGGGCGCCGGTCAAGCCAACCTGGGCGATTGACAACCGGACCGCGAGCTTCCGCGTGATACCCGGGTCGTCGAAGAGCACGCGTCTCGAAACGCGCTGTCCGGGTGCGGATATCAATCCCTACCTGGCGGTCGCAGCGTTACTTGCGGCCGGTCTGCACGGAATCGAAAAAAACCTGAAGCTGACTGCGCCTCCGGTCACCGGCACCAACCAGGGCTCCGAGAACATTCCGCGCGCGCCGCGTTCGCTTCAGGAGACGGCCGACATTTTCCGGCGCAGCGACCTTGCACGCGACTGGTTCGGTGACACTTTCGTCGATCACTTTGCCGCAACGCGCGACTGGGAGTGTCGTCAATGGCAGGACGCGGTGACGGATTGGGAATTGAAGCGGTACTTCGAAATAATCTGATGGATCGATTAAGTAGTCCCGCGACAATCCCGTCGCGCACTTGGTGCTGAGAACGCTCTTGAGCTTGTCCGACCG
>JACMML010000005.1 GCA_014379105.1 Phycisphaerae bacterium | reverse complement strand
GTCCGAGGCGTAGCGCGCGCCCTTGTTGTCGCCGATGCGAACGATGCGCTCGGCCGGCAGGCCGATGACCTTCAACCAGATGTCGTGCGCCTCGTCGTCTTCGGCGTAGACCGTGGCCCAGAGTTTTTCCTTCGGCAGCAAGAAGCGCTCGGTCAGCAACTCCCAGGCGAACACGATGGCGTCGTGCTTGAAGTAGTCGCCGAAGCTGAAGTTGCCCAGCATCTCGAAGAACGTCAGGTGGCGCGCGGTGTAGCCCACGTTTTCAAGGTCGTTGTGCTTGCCTCCCGCGCGGATGCATTTTTGCGTGTTGACCGCCCGGGTGTAGTCGCGCTTTTCCTGCCCGAGGAAGATCGGCTTGAACTGGTTCATGCCCGCGTTGGTGAACAGCAGCGTCGGGTCGTCATGCGGGACGACGGGGCTGCTCGGCACGAACGCGTGGGCGTGCTTCTGAGCGAAGAAGTCGAGAAAGCCTTGGCGAATCTGGGCGCTGGTCATGGTGATGGCAAGCCTTATTTTGCGTCGAAAA
Organism: Phycisphaerae bacterium; assembly: GCA_014379105.1. Lineage (GTDB taxonomy): Bacteria > Planctomycetota > Phycisphaerae > Tepidisphaerales > Tepidisphaeraceae > JACMML01. Next base: position 14,353 of record JACMML010000005.1, on the reverse strand, counting down.
ATACGGGAAGAGGGATTATTGCGGTTTATCGGGTGGGATCAAGGTGGTGATTGGGGACAGGTGCTTGGGGCTTGGGGACTGAGGACTCGGGACTAGGGCTTGGAGTATGGTTACGGGATACCCATTACTCGTTTCCACCACTCATCACTCACCACTTTCCACTCTCCACTTAATCATCATTCGTCGTCCGATGGCAGGAGATAACTGTCGTAGTTCCACGTCGGCGCGAACGACTTGCCGTAGTCGCCGGGCCCGTCGATCAGCGGCTTGCCGCCGGGCGTTGCGCGGTACGCTGTGAAGATGTTATCGCCGGTGACGGGCTGCGCGTTTCGCTCGCCGGCGGGCTGGCTGCCGTAGCCACAGAACGCCGTGGACTCAAACTGCACGCTGCCGCCGGAGTAGAGCACGTTCTGACCCGCCTTGGCGTGATTGTTGGCGTTCGCCCACGCCTGGGTCATCGGCTGATCGTGCGCCAGCGGCTTAGTGACTTCATCCCGCGTGCCCGCCATGCCGGGGTTCATGTCCGCGAGCAGCGCCGAATCGCTGGGCAGTGTGTCGTTCCATACGAACGCCGGCGACGGATTGAAGGGAGACAGTATGGAATATGCGAGGTTGCGCACCGAGCGGAAGTTCCCCCGTTCCAGCAGCGTCGCGCGTCCGCCGGCAGCGTTGGTCATGGGGTCGCGGACGCGATCGCTGGATGGGCAGATGAATGTCGCGGTATCGGGCAGATAGCCGATGCGCACCAGCAGCCAGAGCGATGCGGTCACGTCGTTCACCGCAACGGTGCTGCTATCGGCAAAAGGGTGCATCTCATCCGTGCCGGTGTAGCAGGTCCAATCGTTGCGATTCGGGTCAAACCGCGTGCGCGGATAGGTGAGAAAATCACGCTGGTAATCCCCCAGCGCGTAATAGATGGTCCGCAGATTGTCCTCACATTTAATCCGACGCGACGCTTCGAGGTTGGCGAGGATAAACGGAATGATGCTTGCGAGAATAAGCGCGATGATCGCCAGCGCGACCAGCAGCTCGACCAGCGTGAACCCGCGTCTCAGATTAGGTTGTTCGCCCATATTTTCGCTCAAAGTGCCCTGACAACTGACGTTGCTTCTATATTGCCCGCGGTCCAATCGCTGCTGCGGCTAGGTCCCCAGTTGTACAAGCGCCGCGTTGTCGCGCTGATCATTTTCACGTCGGCGCAATTGCCCGCACGCCGCCGCGATATCCCGGCCGCGCGATTTACGGACGTGGGCGTTTACGCCGCCGCGCCGCAGAATCTCCTGGAACTGCATCACCGAGTCACTTTTGGGACGCAGATACGGCAGCGTCTCGACTTCGTTATATCGCAGCAGATTAACATTGGCGCGAATCGACTTGCAGAGCTGCACCAACTGCCGGGCGTGTTCCGGACGATCGTTCACGCCCGAAAGCAGAATATATTCAAACGTGATCTCCCGGCCGGTCTTGGTGAAGTAATACCGGGCGGCGTTCAGAATCTCATCGATCGAAAAATGCTCGGCCCAGGGGATGAGTTCGCGCCGCAAACCCTCGGTGGGCGCGTGCAGCGAAATCGCCAGGTTCAGCGGCAATTCCTCGTCGGCCAACTGCTTCATGCGAACGGGCACACCGACCGTGCTGATGGTGATTTTGCGGGCGCTGATATTCAGCCCTTTGGGATCATGCAGCACCCGGATCGCCTGCATCACGTTGGCGTAATTGGAAAGCGGCTCGCCCATGCCCATGAAGACGATGCTGTTAACCCGTAACGAGTAATGAGTATCGCGTAATGAATCCGGCGTCGTTACGCGATTCTCATTACTCATTACGGCATTTAGCTTCATCACCTGCTCGACAATCTGTCCGGCAGTGAGATTGCCTTTGAGGCCTTCGAGTCCGGAGGCGCAGAACTTACAGCCGACCGGGCACCCGACTTGCGACGACACACACGCCGTGCGGCGATCCTCATCGGGGATCATTACGGTCTCAGCTTGGGCGCCGCCGGGCCACTCGATCAGGAGCTTTTGGGTGCCGTCTTCGCTCTTCTGATGCGCAACGATTGCACCGGCGCCGAAATCGACCAATTCGCGCAGTTTTTCACGATCCAGTTTGGAGAGGTTGGACATCCGCTCCGGATCGGTGACGAATCTGCTGTAAACCCAGTCCCTGACTTGCTGTGCGCGAAATTTCGGAAACCCCCAGCCGGCGATGATCGCGTCAAACTGCTGCGCGTCTAACGCGAAGAGTTCGACCTTTTGATTATCGTCCGACGTAGATGCCATTACGGGTATCATACGGGGGTAGAGCAGAATTGCATCGGGGGTTGCAGTTGCTGTGCTCCGGGGGCGTGCTTGGGCTGGGAGGTTTCGGATGGATTCGAGCCGAGAAAACCTTAAAGTTGCTTCCGACGAACAGTTGCTCGCCGCGTTTCTGAGCGGCGATAAGCCGGCGTTCGCGTCGCTTGTCGAGCGGTATCAGCGGGATCTGTTCCAGTTCCTTTACCGGTTCCTGGGAGACTCCGCGGCTGCGGATGATGTCTTCCAGGAAGCGTTTATCCAGGTCTATCAATCAGCAGGCCAATTCGAGATCGGGCGAACATTCCGACCTTGGCTGTTCACGATCGCCGCGAACAAGGCGCGCGACTACCTGCGATCCCGCAACCGCCGGCAATCCGTTTCCCTACAAGCTGCGATCAGCCCGCACTCCGGGAACGGGCATGAATATATCGAGCTGCTCCAATCTGCTGACCCGGGCCCGGAGAGTCACCTGGAAACCGATGAATTACGGGACCGCGTTATGCTCGCTATCCAGCGTCTGCCGGAGCACTTGCGCGAGGTTCTTCTACTCGCGTATTTCCAGCAGTTTCCGTACAAACAAATCTCCGAGACGCTCAAAGTGCCGCTCGGAACGGTGAAATCGCGGCTACATGCAGCGGTCGAAGCGTTTGCTAATATTTGGAAATCGACGAACCCGGCCGCAAGCTAGGCGTACGGTTATTGTGTTTCAGATCATTCGCTGGTGACCACCACGACTGCTGTTCAAGTCTTGCCGTGGGGCATCAGGGTATTGTCCGACGTGTTCTGTGCTGTGAATTCAGCCTGATCAGCAGTTGGGACGTAAATAGGCGCTTTTGTCTCAATGAAGCGCCCTCTGGGAGACGGCATAGACACGCGTGCCGTTACTGACATGGATACTCCGTCCGGTAGATCGGCCGACGCCCGCAAGTTCGGATTCGACGCATCCGCATCGTCCGAACCTCCCCCGCCAGGAGTCCCTGCGTCTATGACCGATTCGCTTGGCGATCATCCTGTCCCCACTCAGCACATCACACAAATTGCCAGGTTACTGCGTAAAGCGTCGGCTTCATGCGTCTGCGAAATTCCCGACGACCTCGCGAGTCGAACCATCGGGCGCTGCTTTGATCTGCCCCACCCCGCGGATGTGGACGAGACCGACAATATTTAGGGCTAGTTTCGCGTGCGCGACTGAATCACTTCCTCTCCCTGCGGGAGAGGACTGTGGTATTACTCCCTCTCCCTCCGGGAGAGGGAACCATTCACTTCACTCCACAATATGCAGGTCCTTCACTTCCAGTTCGACCGAGCGATAGCCATTGAAATCGTTGATTTGCGGCTCGATCGCGAGGTCCACCACCGTCCCGCTGTGCAGCTTGTCGAACAATACGCCTGCCCCGAACGCGATTGCTTTCATCACGGTGTTGTTCTGCTTCACGTAGAGCTGCAGGTGGTCGCCGGTCTTGCCGACGCGGCGCGGGGCGGCGGTGAGAGAGACACGGCGGCAGCGAAGCATCGGCCGGGGATTGCCGCGGCCAAACGGGCCGAGCCGCGCGAGGTCGCCGACCAGGGCTTCGGTGACGTGCGACAGATCGGCGTCACAATCAAGCCGCAACTCCGGCACCAGCAGCAGCGGATCGACGGCCGTCATCGCATGAGTTGTAAACGCCTCGCGAAACTCCTCGAACCGCTGCGGCTTCACCTTAAGCCCCGCCGCCATCTCATGGCCGCCGAACGATTCGAGCGTGTGCGCCACCTCCTGTAGCGCGCGGGCGAGATGAAACCCATCCACGCTGCGACCAGACCCCTGCCCGATCTCCTCACCAATTGCGACAACGAACGTCGGCCGGTGGAATCGGTCAACGATGCGCGAAGCGACGATGCCGATCACGCCCGCGTGCCAGCCGGCAGCGCCGACGACAATCCCGCGCGATTCGTTTTCGAGCAGCCGCAAATCTTCGATCTGCGCCAGCGCCTGGTCCAGAATCGATCGCTCGGTCGTCTGCCGGATGCGGTTCTGACTCTCCAGAAATGTCGCGATCTCGATCGCGCGCTCTTCGGACGCGTCGGTCAGCATCTCCACAGCCAGCCGGGCATGTCCCATGCGGCCACAGGCGTTTAAGCGCGGCGCGAGCAGAAATCCGACGTGATAACTGTCGATGCGTTTGCCGTCGAGATTCGCCGAGCGGATCAATGCCTGAATGCCGACGAGTTTTGATTCCTTGAGCCCGCCAAGCCCGAAATGCGCCAGGATCCTGTTCTCACCGACCAGCGGCACCACGTCCGCAATCGTCCCCAACGCCGCCAGCGCCATGGCCTCCACCAGGAACCCCTTGAGTTCCTGGTTGACCCGAGACGCCCCGGTCAACGCCTGGCCGACGCCCCACGCGAGCTTGAACGCGACGCCGGCGCCGCAGAGATGCGGATTCGGATATGGCGCGCCCTCCCAAGGCAATCGCGGATGAACAATCGCGGCGGCGGCGGGAAGAAGCAATGTCGAATGTCGAGTGTCGAATGTCGAATGGTTTATTTCTCCATTCGACATTCCACATTCGACATTCGACACTTCTTTTTCTTTCCACTCATGATGATCCGTGATGATCAGTTCCACTCCGCGCTCGGCCGCGACTTGCGCCGGCTCGATCGCGGTGATCCCGCAATCCACAGTGATGATCAGCTGCGCGCCCTCGTCGCAGAGTTGACGGATCGCTTCGCAATTGAGCCCGTAACCTTCTTCAACCCGATGCGGTATGTAATACCGCACCTTCCCGCCCAGCAGCCGAATTGCGTGCCAGAGAATCGCGACGGCGGTGATGCCGTCGACGTCGTAGTCGCCGTAGATGACGATCTGTCGCCCGTCGCGCACGGCGGCCGCGATCTTCTGGGCAGCAGCCGTCAGCCCGGGCATTAACGCCGGCTCGATCAGGCAACGGAGATTAGGTTTGAGAAAATTCAGGCAGTCGTCGGCCGCGATAACTCCGCGATTCAGCAGCACCTGCGCCACGACATGGCTGGTCCGCAACCGATCCGCCAGCTCACGCGCACGCTCGTCGGCAGGTGCGACATTCCATCGTCGCGCGTTCATATTTCGCATGGCATCGTCCGTGATTGCATCATTGAAGCTGCATCTTACGTCTATCTGATAGATGACGCCACGCTAGAATTGGCCGCAGATTTCGCAGATTGCGCGGATGATTGAATCCCTAGGAAGCAAAGTCATTTATCCGCATCCGCGTCATCTGCGTAATCTGCGGCCCATTTCCCGAAGTCCACCGCAAGCGGCATCGACAACCGCTCATGCGCTCGGGTAATCTCTGCCCCGACATGTCTGAACTTTCAAACGTCATTGTCGTTGACCATCCGATCATTCGCACCAAGCTTTCGGAATTACGGGACTACACGACGGACCATCGTGAATTTCGCGATCTGCTGGATGAGATCGCGATGCTGATGACGTATGAAGTCACTCGCGATTTCCCGACCCGGCCGAAGATCGTCCGTACGCCGATGGAGCAGACCACCGGCTATGAACTGGCACGCAAGGTGACGCTGGTCCCCGTGCTGCGCGCGGGGCTCGGCATGAGCGACGGCGTGCTGGCGATCCTCACCGACGCGCGCATTGGGCACCTGGGGCTTTACCGGAATGAAACCACGCTCGAACCCGTCCCCTACTACCAGAAACTGCCCGGCGACATTGCGGACACGGAGGTGATGGTCATCGATCCAATGCTCGCCACCGGCGGCAGCGCGCTGGCGGCGATCACCTATTTGAAAAAAGCCGGAGTGACCAATCTCCGCTTCATGTGCCTGGTCGCGGCGCCCGAAGGAATCCAGGCGCTGCACCACGTTCATCCCGATGTGCCCATCTACTGCGCCGCGATCGACCGCGAACTCAATGACAAAGGCTACATCATGCCCGGCCTCGGCGATGCCGGCGACCGCGTGTTCGGCACATGAGTAGCGCATAAAATAATTGGCCGCAGATTGGCAGATTGCTCAGATAAGCGCGGATAAGAGCGGATCAAATCCATGTATCCATCTGCGCCATCTGCGAAATCTGCGGCCGATTTCGCTGGGATAGCCAGTCGCGTGGAGTCGAACTCGGATAAATGAGATTAGGGGCAACCCGCATATCACCTCACTCGGGCTATTGTTAAGATTGTGTTATGACGTCAACGCCGTGTCTCGATTTTTTAGCTTCTGCGACTCAAAGCCTTGGGATCGGAAACGACCTCGAAATGCTGCTCCGCATGCTGCTGGCGACAGCGTGCGGCGGGTTGGTGGGGCTGGAACGCGAGATTCGCGGCCGCCAGGCGGGGTTTCGCACCAATATCCTGGTTTGCCTCGGCAGCGCGGTGGTGATGATCGTCTCGATCTCGCTGGCCGAACAGCACTGGAAATCCCCCGACACTTGGGGCGTCCAGTTGACCGCCGACCCGGGGAGAATCGCGTACGGCGTGATGGGCGGCATCGGATTCCTCGGTGCCGGAACAATCATCCACTCCAAAGGCTCAATCCGCGGGCTCACAACCGCCGCCGCCCTTTGGTGCGTAGCGGCGCTTGGCCTGGGCGCCGGCATGGGGCTTTACGTTATCACGATCATGGCGACGGTGATTGTCGTTCTGGTCCTTTGGCTATTAAACTACATCGAGCGGGCCGTGCCGCAAACGCGGTATCGATTCATCACGCTGCGCGTCGAGTGGCGTCAAGGCTGCATCAGCGACGCGATCAATCATGTAAAAAGTCGCGGATTCCGTGTTCTCGATGCCAGCTTCAACCGCTCTGTTGACGAAAAGTTCGCCATGGTGGACATGCATCTGGCGTTTATTCAAACCGACCGCTACTACTCGCTTGAGCGCGAGCTCGAGGCCGCCAACGGCAGCATCCAGCTGATGGCCACTCGGCAGATGATGCAATAGTCAGATACTTTAATGGACCGTTCGTCCAAAGCCTCCAGCGCCGGGGCATGGCAGCAATCATTCAATAGTCGAATACGCGCAACCAGGATTTTGCCTGCTCGGCAAAGCCCAGTTCTCGCGTCAGCCGGTCACTCAAGTCCTGCGCGTGGGCGGCGCCGTAGAGCAAGATGATGTCGCGATCGCCGCGTGCGAGGCGGGCGCGCAGCGCTGCGATCGCGGCGCGATTGCGCTGTTCGATCGCAAACGCGCCGACTACGTATTGACGCGCATTCGGGTTGGTGACGCACGCGACGATGCTGTCGGCCAGCGCCGCGCGTGATGCCGGCGTGTCACCCGGGGCGAAGGGCGCGCGGATACGATCAAACTCGGCTTCGGTCAGATCGCCACGGATATACCGGGCTCCAGCGCAACGGATCACCGAGGTCTGCCGTGCCAGCCCGAGCGATTCCGCCCAATCGAACCGCGCGATCGGCGTGCGCTGGGATCGGACAATGCCTTCGTGAATGACCGAGTCCGCCGTTGCAATTTGGCGGCGGATGTGATCGTAGTACGCGCCATCCCCGACGTGGACGGCCGCGATCAGCGTCACGCGCACGTCGCTGGCGTGGGTGTAGGTGGTTATCGACGACTGTAGGCAGCGGTAGCCCGCATCATCGATCGCGCGGACATAGTCGCCGCCAAGAACCCCAGAAGCGGCGAACGCGATGGCGAGCAGCGCCGTTATCAAGTGAACCTTCCGTGGCGTCATCGACTGCTCCATTGCGTTGCTCTTTTGCATTCCTCTGGTGCATCCCTCTAGTGCATTCCTCTTGTGCGTTGCTTCAGCCCGCGCGGCGGACTATCGTCGAGCGATGCTCAGCCCGCAAGACATCGCCGATCGGATCAACCAGCGCGTTGGCGCCGGCGTACTGGAAACCGTTCTCGACGACAAACATCCGCGTGTCCACATCGGCCCGCAGACATGGCGTGAACTGGCGATATTTCTGCGGGATGATCCTGGCTTGTCTTTTGATTGGTTGTCATGCCTTGGGGGCGTCGATTACGTCGCACGCGGGCAACTGGCTGTGGTAGCCGATCTCTATAGCACGGTGCACCGGCATCAGTTCGCGGTGAAGGTGCTGATTGACCGGGCCGATCCCCGAGTCCCCAGCATCGCTCACATATGGTCGGCGGCGAACTGGCATGAGCGGGAGGCCGCGGATCTTGTGGGCATCGAGTTCACCGGACACCCGGACCCGCGCCGAATCCTGCTGGCGGATGATTGGGTCGGCAATCCGCTGCGGAAGGACTATGTTTTCCCCCGCGAGGTGCACGGCATCCCCGCCAGCGTCGAACTGGACTGGCAGCAGAAACCCGATCAGAAAAAATAGCCCGCCCCACCAGCACCGACCGCGTATAAAAAAAAATGGGACCGGACACATTGTCCGGTCCCTCAGACCATCACGTGTGGTCGGGAATCACGTGACAGCCTTTTGCACAAATTATCGGCGCAGTGAAAAACAGGTCCCCTGATTGCAAATTCCTGCCTCCGCTAACCGTTAGTTAATATATCGGCACCGACCAAATACTTCTTCATCAAAAACGGAGCAGCGTAATTTAATTTGGAGCACCCGGTGGTTCGCCTGTTTTTGGCGCAAAAAGGGGATACGGAAAGACGTTAGGCGTATGAACGGGTCGTGAAAACCCACCAATCGGGGTCCAGACATTTAACCGCCCCCCCCGATCAACTGATTCGCCTTACTTATTCTGCTCCGCGCCGTCGGCAGCCGGGAGGGTCCAGTTCTGCTTGAGGAGCGTCACGAAGGGGTCCTTGCCATCGGTGCGCTTCTGGGCGAGCTCAAGCAACGCCGCGGCGCGGCGCTCGTTGGACGTGTTGTAATAGACATACGCCTGCAGAATCGCCGGGCCGGCGTCTTTTTCGTTTTTCTGAATCAGTTCGCCCAGATCGCGCTCGATCATCTGCAGCCGCTCGGCGCCCAGGAATGTCCTCAGGTCATACTGACCGGCAAGCAGATTCTTGTCGGCGGTGAGGATTTCCCGCAGGCTGACTTCGGCGCGACGGTAATAGCCGCCGCCGAGTTCGGCATGGGTGCGACCAAGTTTGATCAGCGGATTGTTGGGCGCGACTTTCGCCGCCGACTCATACGTATCCATCGCGCTGGCGTACTTGCCCTCAGCCATCTGCATTTCGGCTTGGCGCATCATCTCGTTCAGGCCGCTCTTTTTGTCATCGGTGAATGTGCCGACTCGCAGCGGAGTCGTCGCAACCGCCGCGCCCGCACCCGTGCCAGCATCCGCACCTGCCCCACCGCCGGCATCAACACCACTGGCTCGGGGTCCCGATTCATTTGCCGCCGGGGAACCCGGTCGGGCGGCGCCTACGCCCGCGCGCGGACCAGCGCCAGGCGTTACGCCAGTTCCCGGACTGATGGGCGCTGTGCCTGTATCCGGGCCAGTACCGTTGCCAGTGCCATTGCCCGCTCCGGGCGTCACACCCGGCGTCGGCTGATCTTCAGACTTTTTCTTTTCATCAGCCTGCTTCTGCTTCGCAAGATCGGCATTGAACTGCCTGGCCGCTTCGGCGTTTCCTTGTCCAAGTCGCACCTTCTCCTGCTCCGTGCGACGACCTTGCAACTGTGCATACGCGCTGGACTGCTCCGCCGCCGTAACCAGGCGGCTGCGGACGCCCAGCTCGGCCGAGCTGCTCTGATCGAGCTGGTTGTTCAACTGCAACGACTGCGTGCTGTTCGACAGCGCATCGTTGGTCGGCCGCGTGATCAGCCTGTCGTTCAGCGCCGATCCGGGCATCGGCGCATCGATCCGATCGGTCGGGGGTACGTTTGGCGGCCCGCTCAGTTCGCCGCGCAACTGCTGGAGCTGCTGCGGCGTCAACTGGCTGTTCACATTGCGATTCAACTGCGTGTAATCGGAGGTGCCGAGCGTATCGAGTTGCCGGGCGTTGATCGCGCCGGGCACCGGTACCGCGCCGGGGGCGTATTGAAGATCGATCTGACCAGCGCCGCCGTACAGGTCCGGGCGGAACACATAACCCGCGCTCCCGGTCATGCTAGAGATGCGCTGATCCACCGTGCGCCAATTGCTCGGACGTGGCGGCACGTAACCGCCGGTACCGGGAATCTGTACGAATCCGCCGGGTGCCGGCGCGGCGCGGGAAGCGCCGTAAAATTCGCGGCTCTGTGATGCGTTGTAGCTCGGCGTGCCGCCGGTCGTGACGCCGGATGAATCGCGGATAAAATCATCGGATGCGCGCCCGGCGGTATTACCGCGGAATGCGAATGGGTCTCGCGATGCGACATTCCCGCGGAACTGCTTGCCGCCGGTGACATTGCCATAGATCACATCATTGGCGAACTGCCACGGCTTGGGTTGCTCACTGACGACATTGCGGCCGCCTGACCCGATGCGGTTATTCGCATCATTCGCGCCCGACCGGTCCACGCGGTATTGCGCCGACGCAATCCCCGCCGTCACCAGAACCATCGCCACCGCATGTTGTATCGCTTGTTTTGTCATGACATTCCCTTATCGGCTGACAGCCAGTCTATTGACAGTCTATCAGGTTAGACGCTCAGGATCGACGATGGTTGCCGCTGGCGTCACCGTTTGCGATCAAATTTTCGTTTTCCGGTTCTTCCAGCGTTCGTGGACCGCACGACGCTTTCAAAAAACAAGGGTTTCTCGTTTCGTTCTTTTTCATTTTCATGTTTCCGCGTAACCATCATATTTACAATTAGTTGCGCCGATTTTCAACGTGCGCCAAGTACGCGCAGACCGCCGTGTTTAACAGGATCGCCAAGACCGCTGAATGTTCGACTATCGCGAACAAAAAACGATCTCATGTCGAAATACGCAGTGCGTGAAAGCCGCTGAATTGCCAAAGAGCCGCGCATGCTCGCGCCAGCTCTTACGTTATGCCGGCCCAATCGGAGCGTCAACAAAAATGTTCGGTATTTGTATGGATAAATTTGCCGGTGCCGTTTAGATTGGCTGATCGAAGAGCCGTGTGACTCGATCATTCAAATAGGCTGCAGATTTCACAGATGACGCAGATGATGAAAGATCAAACATCCAATTCTTATCTGCGCCATCCGCGTCATCCGCGGCCCATTCCTCGCAACGACCTGAGAACCGATTTTTGTGCTCAGCCGGTGGATAACTTGGTCGCGCCTGGGCCTCGGTTAGCAGCATGAAAAAAAGATGATAAACCTATCTGCCTGTTAATACCTATCTTAAGGAATTGTTAAGACGGATCGTGTCTATATTTAGTAAAGTTTCGGTTGACGACTACCAGATGTAGTGTATAAATCGCCGTTGCCTCGGAGGGAACCAATCCGGGGTGGGCAGCGAAATGTTAGGAATAATATAGGGATACGAGGCGGCCAGTCAGGTCGCGAGCGGGTGCGGCACGTCCAAACACCCGCGGGAAAGTTCGATTCGCCGTTTTAGTGAAAGAACGGCCGGAGCGATTTAGCTCACGACAACCCCTCTCGCGAACAAGCGTTCGCGTCAATCGCCAAGGCCAAGGTGCCTCGGCGACGGGATGTGTGCGTCGATACGGCGGCCGGGGAATTGGAATGCTGTGGTCAGTTATCCGTGGCATGGGCTTCTAGCCCATGTTGATTTCAGTTCATCACGGGCTGGAAGCCCGTGCCACGGGGAATAAGTTAATACGTCTTGGAACTCGTTTGTGCAGGGAGATTGATCATGGGCGTCTTGTGTGATTCGCAGATCCGCGAGCTGGTTCACATCGAACCGTTCGAGGAAAACAATAAGCGCAACGGCCGAATCAGCTACGGCGTCAGCAGCTACGGCTATGACGTCCGCGTCGGCACCGTCTTCAAGATATTCACCAACGTCAGCCGCTCCGGGCAGCAGGCGGTGGTGGACCCCAAGGCGTTCACCGACGACCTGTTCGTCACCGTCGACACCAAGAACAGCGGCCGCGACCACGTGATCATCCCGCCCAACAGCTTCGCGCTGTGCGAAACGGTCGAGGTCTTCCACATCCCGCGCAACGTGCTGGCGATCTGCGTCGGCAAATGCACCTACGCCCGCTGCGGGTTCATCGTCAACGTCACCCCGCTGGAGCCCGAGTGGCGCGGCAAGGTGACGATCGAAATCAGCAACACCACCCCGCTGCCGGCCAAGATCTACGCCAATGAAGGCATCGCACAAATGGTGTTCCTCAAGGCCGACCGCGTCTGCGCCGTCTCCTACGCGGACAAAGGCGGCAAATACCAGGACCAGGCCGGGCTGACGCTGCCGATGGTGGACTAGGATTTACAGGATGGGGCGAACCCCACCATACGAATTTCCTATGTCCGAAGATTGAGGTGGAACATGGCCAAGCGAAGTGATGCAGTCGTGATTTTGGTCGCGCTGGTTTGCGGCACGCAGTTGGCGGCGAGTTGTGCGAACGATCCGGTTTCGGATCGCACTTCTGACGATAACAACTACACCGACCGCATTCCCGAAGACGCTCGGCTGGTGAAGGAAGGCAGCGGCGAGATCCGCTACCGCGCCACCGCCAACGGCCGGATCTGGTTGTACGACGTGCAGGAGCGATCGGTGCGGTACCAGACCGATCTGCTCGACGGCGACACCGTGCGCGTCGTACCGCAGGATGACCGCGTCTATATCAATGACACGTCGGTGAAAGTGAAATCGCTGCCGGACGATCGCGCCCACCGCATTTACTTCGACGGCCGTCGCGGCAATGGAAACGACCGCGTGCTGGGGCGCGAGGACGAGCCAAGCCGCATGACCGGCGTGCCGAGCGGCGCGGAGGTCGTCGTCGAATCGCGCGGCACGGAGGACCTGTCGTACAAAGCCCGCGAGAATGGCCGGGTGTATCTGTACGACCAGACCAACTCGCGCCTCGTCGCGACATTCAACATCAAAAAAGGCCAGCGCGTCACCGTGGTCCCGGCGAACGACAACGCCGCGATCGACGGAAGAATCGTGCTCGAAGGCAAAGGACTCAGCCGTCGGTCAACGTATCGGCTGCTGTTCGGAAATTAAGAACGGAGGATTTGCCACAGAGGCACGGAGACACAGAGAGAAATGCATTTGTCCACGAATCTGCACGAATGCACACGAATTAGGAAAGACGGAACTAGCACCGATGCACATAAAAAATATTCATATGTATTTTTCTTATGTACGTCTTTGCGACTTGTCTCTTGGTTCCTTCTTCATTTGTGCGGATTCGTGCAGATTAGTGGATAAATTTTCTCCTCTCTGTGCCTCCGTGTCTCTGTGGCGAATCCAGCATTAGAAATCAAATACGCCCGGGAAGGATTCCGGGTGTGCGGGCTGAAGGTCGACGTTTTTGCAGTGTAAAGGGAAGTTGAAATGAAAATTACGCGCCGGTTCACCAAAGAGGGTCAGGACGTTTACACCACAGTTGAATGGGAGCAGCGGACCAGCCGCATCACCAATCCGGACGGGTCGGTGGTGTTTGAGATGAAGGACGCTGAGATCCCCAAACAGTGGAGCCAGCTGGCGACCGACATCATGGTGAGCAAGTATTTCCGCAAGGCGGGGATTCCGCAGACGGATGGCGCGACTGGTCCGGAAAAATCCGCGCGCCAGGTCATCCATCGCCTGGCCGGCTGCTGGCGGTACTGGGGCGAAACGCACAGCTACTTCGACTCGGCCGAGGACGCGCAGGCGTTTTATGACGAACTCGCCTACATGCTGCTGCACCAGATGTGCGCCCCCAACAGCCCGCAGTGGTTTAACACCGGGCTCAACTGGGCGTACGGCATCACCGGCCCGGCGCAGGGGCACTATTACTGCGACCCACACTCCGGCGAACTGCAGAAATCGTCCAACGCCTACGAACACCCGCAGCCGCACGCGTGCTTCATCCAATCCGTCCGCGACGACCTCGTCGGTGAAGGCGGGATCATGGACCTGTGGACGCGCGAGGCCCGGCTGTTCAAGTACGGCTCCGGAACCGGGACCAACTTTTCCAACCTCCGCGGCGAAGACGAACCCCTCTCCGGCGGCGGGAAGAGCTCGGGCCTGATGAGCTTTTTGAAGATCGGCGACCGCGCCGCCGGCGCCATCAAGTCCGGCGGCACCACCCGTCGGGCCGCGAAGATGGTCTGCCTCGAT
>JACMML010000061.1 GCA_014379105.1 Phycisphaerae bacterium | reverse complement strand
GCCTGAACCGCACTTGGTTTGATCAGTTGGTCGCGTACGAGCTCAGCAACGGGATGATCCAGGTAAAGTCACAAACTTTACCGCAGCTCAACTTTCTCCAGATGCAGTGCCAGCAACCGTTTACGGCCGCCGCACAAAGCGCAACCGGGCGGCTGGTCTCGGTTTTATTCCACTGCGATAACATCCCCCGCGGCGGTGTATTCTCCGAAGGCAATATCGCGGTTCCGCTGAATCCGGATTACGCGTTCGACACCTTCATCGTCGGCCCGTGCAACCGCCTGGCGCACGCGGCGTCGGTCGCGGTCAGCGAGCAGCCTGGAAAAGCATACAACCCGCTATTTATCCACGGCGGCGTGGGTCTGGGTAAGACGCATCTGCTGCAAGCGACTTGCCAAAAGTTGCTGGAGCGAAACCCTGACGCCCAGATCATGTACCTCTCGTGCGATTCGTTCATCAACCAGTTCATGACCGCGGTCGAGGCGGGGCAGATGAATGAGTTTCGGTACCGGTATCGGCAGGTGGATGTCCTGGTCATCGACGACATCCACTTCCTGGGCGGCCGTGAGCGGTCGCAGGAAGAGTTCTTCCATACCTTCAACACGCTTTACCAGCAGCACAAGCAGATCATCCTCAGCGCCGATTGCCCGCCGAGTGAAATCCCCGAGTTGGAAGACCGGCTCGTCTCACGGTTCAACTGGGGCTTGGTCGCCCGCGTGGATAAGCCGTGCTACGAGACGCGCGTTGCGATCCTGCGTCGCAAAGCCCGCATGCGCGGCGTGGAAATTACAGATGACGTGCTCTGCTATCTCGCCGGCAAGATTGAGAATAACACGCGCGAGCTGGAAGGCGCGATCACCAAACTGCAGGGCCTGAGCCTCCTGCAGAGCGGCCTGATCGATATCGAACTCGCCAAAGGCGCGTTCGGCGATACCGAAGCGCCGGAGCAGAAACGGATCACCATCCAGCAGATTCTCGATTCCGTGACGCGGTTCTACGGCGTTCGCTTGAGCGATCTTCAGAGCAAGAAGCGGAATAAATCGATCGCATTCCCGCGCCAAGTGTGCATGTTCCTCGCCAGAAAGCACACGCGCTACAGCCTGGAAGAAATCGGCGGCTACTTCGGCGGGCGGGACCATACGACGGTGCTCCACGCGGTTCGCACTGTGGATGGTGACATGAAAGCCGATCACGAGATTTTGAGACAGGTGGGGCAGATCGATCAGGAACTCATCGGCACCTGATCTGCCGTGCATTGATGCGCAAGCCGATCCGGCGTCCATTTCGCGAAGCGCGGCGGTAGCCGGTACAACAGGCGGGATGTCTTCACTGCCGCTGTTTGATACGCCTTCCGATGCGGACGCCTGGCATAATGTCCAGGCGCCTGGCGGCTACGAGCGGTGGTATTTCGACGCCGAAGACTCGCTCGCAAACACGCAGGTCGTCGCGGTGTTCGGTCAAGGCTGCTTGTCCGATACGAATTATCGCCGGGCATTTGATCGCTTTCTAAAAAATCCCACGCGTACAACACCGCCGCTGCCGGCGGATTACCCGAGCGTCTCTTTTTCCGTCTATCAGGCGGGCCGGCTTGCGCACCAATTTGTGAAGCAATACCGTCCGGCGGATTTTAGTGCGTCGCGCGACAAAGTTGACCTGCGCATTGGGACGAGTCGATTGTATTCCGATGCCGGAGCGTATCGCCTCACGTTGTCCGGCACGCCGCAGGAGCCGACATGGCTCGGGCCAAAACTGCTGACGGATCGAACGCTGTCCGCTGACTTCACGTTCGTCCCGACTTTTTCACACGCGCCGATTGAGCGGGCGTTATCAAGCCGTGAGCATGATGCTACGCATCAATGGGTGCTGGCCAATGCGCATTGCCGTGTGGAGGGCACGATCAGGATCGGAAACGAATCGATCGTGTTCAATGGACGCGGTTATCGCGATCATCAGTACGGCACCGCGCCGATCGCGCACGGATTATCACGAATAGTGCGTGGCCGAGTGATGGGGGACGACGAGTTGATGACATTCCATTGCCACGTTCCGCAAGACCCCGCGCAGCCCGCCCAGGTGCACCTGCTTAGGATCAACGCGTCCGGCGGTGAAGTCTTGGAAGGAATTGTGACGGAGACGGATTGGTCTAAGCGGTCCGCCACCGGGCTCGAATATCCGAGCCACATCGCGTTCGGCGAGCGGCTTGTTCTCAATAATCCACAGGTATTGGGCGCCACGACGTCTGAAGTGCGACTGACATACGACGCTCGCGGCTTAGCGGCAGAAACTCGTGCGATCTGTACGGTCGAGCATCGGCGCTAAATGCTCGGGACTCTCAATGAATTGCTCAATCGCCCTCAATCGCCGGGAAAATCAAGCGTTTCCACCGCACGCTGGCTTGGCCGGGTGGTGGACGTCAGCGGCGCGGGCGTGCCAAGGCGGTAGAGGCGTCCAGTTTTATCTTTGATCCGCTCGCGGCCGTTCTTCATGTCCATCTGGCCATAATCTAGAATATACAGAGCGCCATCCGGTCCGAGTTTGATATCGATCGGGCGTTCCATCGGGCCGGCGGGATTGCCGATCTTGCTGGCCGGGAGCCGTTTGGTGTTGAAGATAAAGTCCTCAACCTTTTTAGTATCCAGGTCAACGCGCACCACCATGTGCCCCTGCGGGCCGTTCAGTTTCATGCCACTGGTGGCGAACGGCGCGCGGTCTCCACTGAGTGCGACGATCAGCGATCCGCGAAACGGCTGGAGCGGATCATTCGCCGTATCGTTGATGAAAGCCATTTTTGCTGCGCCG
>JACMML010000060.1 GCA_014379105.1 Phycisphaerae bacterium | reverse complement strand
GTTGCCGGCGAGGGCTAGCTTGGTCATCTGCTTCACCTGGCTGGGCAGCACGTTCGACGCGACGCTGATGACGCCCTTGGCGCCGATAGCCATCAGCGGCAGGGTCATTGAATCGTCGCCGCTGGTGATGGCGATGTCGCAAAGGCCCATGATCTCGGTGACCAGATCGAGTGATCCGGTGGCTTCCTTTAGCGCGGGAAAGTTGCCCGCCTGGTGCAGCCGCGCCACGGTTTGCGCCGCCATCGTGATCCCCGTGCGGCCGGGGATGTTGTAGAGGACGATCGGCAAGTCAACGCTGTCGCTGAGCGTCATGAAGTGACGATATAAACCCTCCTGCGAGGGTTTGTTGTAATACGGGTTCACCGACAGGCATGCGTCGGCCCCGACCTTCTTCGCGAACCGGTGCAGTTCCAGCGCCTCGCTGGTGGCATTGGCCCCGGTGCCGGCGATGACCTTCACCCGGCCGGCGGAGGTCTGGACGGCGATCTCGATCACGCGCTCGTGTTCTTCGAACGACAGCGTCGGCGATTCGCCGGTCGTTCCCACCGGAATGATTCCGCTTACTTCGCCGGCGATTTGCCGCTCAATCTGCGACTTAAGCCGCTGCTCATCGAGCCGGCCGTCGGTGAAGGGGGTAATCAAAGCTGTCATCGCGCCGCTGTACATGGTTCAGTCCTGTGAAATCGAAGTCCGGCATTGTAGTCAAATCCGACGAATCGTGAAGGTTGCGCCCCCTTTTGCTCATGGGGTTGGCAATGGTGCTCGCACCCAGCGGCTTTCAGCGGAGGCTCGAAACGACCACGCTATGTGGCACACCGATATCCGCGACGACGACCGAACCGGTGTATTCGACAGACTCAGGCGCCGCGAAGCCGAGCTTCTCTGCGACGAACGTCACCGTGCGCGCGGCGCGGACGCACGCGCCGAGCGGGGCGCCGGTGTCGCAATCCAGCCCGCTGGGGAGATCGATCGCAAGGATCGGAATACCGGCTTCGTTCATCGCATCGATGATCGCGGCTGCCTCGGCGCGCGGCGGTGATTGGAGCCCGATTCCGAGCAGACCGTCGATTAGTAATGCGGGTTGCGCGTGACGAATCGCTTCACGCGTGAGTGGCGCTGTTCGCAAGTTTAACTGTGTCAGCCGTGCCGCGTTCGCGACATAGGCCGGAGACGAGCTGGCAACCGGAGGCCCGCAGACGAGCGTGATCTCATACCCGCGCTCGTGGAGCAATCGAGCGGCGACAAGTCCGTCGCCACCATTGTTGCCGTGCCCGCAGACGAGCGTGATCGCGGCACCGGGCGGGACCATCGTCATCGCTTTGTCCGCGACCGCCGTGCCGGCGTTTTCCATCAGCCGCTCGATGGATATGCCGTTTTCCACGCAGTGGCGGTCGATCTCGCGTACCTGCGCCCGCGTGAGTGCCCGTTTGAGTGTCCGCGTGAGTCGAACCGGTTCCATATCGCCACTATACTGCTGGTCTGATGTTGATACTCCTCACAAATGACGACGGAATAACCGCGCCGGGTTTGCTGGCGGTTTATCACGAACTGACTCGGCTCGGCGAGGTGTGTGTGGTCGCGCCCGAGACCGTCCAGAGCGCGGCCGGGCACGGGATCACGATCAGCAAGCCGCTGTTGACCAGCCGTGTGACGATCGATCAAGGCGTCGTGGGAACTGCGGTCGACGGACGCCCGGCGGATTGTGTCAAGCTGGCGATCTCGCAGATCATGCCGCGCCAGCCGGACTTGGTGGTGAGCGGCATCAACTCCGGCGCCAATGTCGGCATCAATGTCCTGTACAGCGGCACGGTCGCGGCGGCGGTGGAGGCGGCGTTTTTGGGATTGCCGTCGGTGGCGTTGTCGCTGCTGTTGAAGAATGACATCACGACCGACTACGCCCGCGCCGCGCGGGACAGCGTGACGGTGATTCAAGACTTGCTGAAGCGCGGGTTGAAAGGCGGCGACGTGGTGAGCGTCAATCTGCCGGCGCTGCGGGCCGAAGAACAGCCGAAGGGAATCAAATACTGTCGTCAGTGCACCCGGCCGTGGGTGGATACGTATGACCGCCGGGTCGATCCTAGGGGGCGGGCATATTACTGGAATTCGTCCATTTTCGCGCTCGGCGAGACCGAATCGGACACGGATGTCGCGTTTCTTCGGGGCGGCTTTATCACTGTCACACCGCTGCAATTCGATCTGACGCGACACGATCAATTGAAGCGGTGGCAATCGTAGTCGGCCATTTTCACATTGCGACAATTACGCATGTGGAGCGCAACCCGACTGCCGTTTAGAGTGCGGGCAACACGCTAAAAGGAGATTGATATGTCGATGCCGAAGATTGCGATTGTCGCCGGAGTTCTGCTGAGCATCCTGGGGATCGCCGGTGCAATATCGAGCAATATGCACGGCGGAAAGATGATCACGGCACTCATCCCGTTCTTCGTCGGCGACATCTTCATCCTGCTCGGCGTTCTTTCACTCGCCCAGCCAGGCCTGCGCAAACACCTGATGCACGGACTGGCGATGGTTGCGTTACTCGGCACGATCGCAGCCATCGTGCCGATGGCGATTCGCTGGTCATTGATGAAGCCGATGGCGCAGTTCTCAGTAGTCGCGATGGCGATCATCTGCGCCGCGACTTTGGCGCTGTGCATCAAATCGTTCGGCGATGCACGGCGTGCGCGCGGGTTTAATATCGACCCTAATCGAACTTGAGCAGCACGACGCTGTTTAGTCCGGCCCGTAATAGCCTTCGACGTGAATGCCCGCCTCACGGACTGCATTGACGATTGCGTCTACTTCTTCATTCCGTAACGGCGTTACATACGCCTCAGCGGTGGTGCGGGCGACGGTGTAAACCTGGACGAGCTTGATCCCGCCGCCGCCGTCGCGCAGCGCCTGGAGCCGGCCGACATAGGCGGCGATCTCTTCTCCACTCGGCGGGACGTCGCTGATCCGCATGAAGAGCGATTGAATGACAATCGGACGGTCGCGCCCGACCATCAGCAGGTTGTCCAGTACGCGCTGTAGTGGGATGGTCGTCCGTTCCACGAGCTTGTAATACGCCTCGGTGCCGGCATCGAGCTTGGCCCAGATCTCTCCGTTGTGGTGATCCAGGTATCGGATCGTCTCGAGCACGCGATCCTGATGGAAAAGCGTTGCGTTGGTGATGACGACGATCTTCACGTCCGCCGCATTGGCATCCGTCAGAACGGAAACCGCCAACTCCGCCGCGTCCTGGAATCGTTGAAACGAAGTCGGCTCGCCGTCGCCGGAGAATGCGATGTCATTGATTCGCCGAAGCGCTGCCGGCGTCCGATCAAACGGCGGCTGCCGCCAGATTTCACCGCTGCTCGCCAAGCCGACCATGTGCCGCAATTCGGCTTCGAGGATCGCCAGATCAACCTCCGCTCGCTCCGGCATCTGCGTGCGATCGACCGAGCAGTAGACGCAGTCAAAATTGCAGATCTTGTCGGGATTGAGATTCACGCCGATCGACAATCCTTTACTGCGCCGGCTGACCACGGGATAGACGTAGCGATTCTCCTGCCACTGGCGGCTGTGGAGGGTGAAGATGTTGACTGTGGGATGGATCATCATGGCGTATGGTCAGGAACGGACAGCGATCGGGACTATCGTCGCCGGTAAACATCGCCGCGATGTCCGACATCGATAACGAGGACGATCAGCCGGGCGTCCTGGATCGTATAAATGATTCGCTAATCGCCGACTCGGACGCGATAAGCGTCTTCACCTTGCAGCTTGATCGAGCCCGGCGGGCGAGGATTGACGCTGAGGGAGATGAGCCCGGCGGCGATGCGGGCACGGAAAACCTTGGGTAGCTTCTCTGGACGGCCTTCTCGGTTGAAGGCGTGAGTATAACCGTGTAGGGCACCCGCTATACTCCCCATTTGCGACGTGCCTCTTCGAGGGTCACTGTCTTCATCTTCC
>JACMML010000059.1 GCA_014379105.1 Phycisphaerae bacterium | reverse complement strand
GCCGACATCGATCGTCACCGGACCGGCTGGGCTAACTACCCGGAGTCCGCCGAAATTGAGGTTGGCGCCCAGGATATTGCTAAGCGGGCCGCTCGTGATTGTGCTGTCCCAGACTGCGACGTCCGTCGCCCCCGGTACGACTCCGCCAACCCAGCTGGTGGTTAAGTTCAGAGCATCGAGGTTATCGGCCTTGCTGATCGGCGCAGCCAAAGCGCTCGAAGCCGCAACAACCGGGACGGCGGCAACCGCGGCCGCTAAAATACGACGTGAAATCGAAATAGTACGCATAATCTCCTCCGAACGAACAACAATACCAAAAGTAGACCATCACGAGTCAGGCGGCAGACCAAACCCCGCAATTGGCTCCCTCCCGCGGGTGCGGTTCGGCCAAATGAGGCAAACTGGTCGTGCTAGGAGGGGAATGTCAGTGTGGAAAACATCTTGAACCTTGTCCGCCTCCGCAGCGCCGCCTGATGTTCAACAATATGCCGAAGAACCCCATAGTCAAACGTTTGGACTGGAATTTTACGGTGCGGTGATATGCGACAAAATGCCCTGTTTCTTCTGACGATAATTGGAGCCTAACCCGCGCTATTTCACTCAGACTTGTGGTGTGAACTTATCCGTCGTCAGTTTCTTCCGTCGTGCAACTAACAGTAGACTGCGACGCTTACAACCAAGGAAGTGTCGTGGAAACCAAATTAATACTGAGCGCGGATGTACCCGGACCGGTGATTTCAAAGCACATCTACGGCCATTTCGCCGAACACCTCGGCCGATGCATTTACGAGGGACTCTGGGTGGGCGAGGACTCGCCGATCCCGAATGTGCGCGGTTTTCGCAAAGATGTGGTGGAAGCGCTGCGCAATCTGAGGATGCCCAACCTGCGCTGGCCGGGCGGATGCTTTGCGGACACTTATCACTGGATGGACGGCATCGGCCCGCGCGAAAAGCGGCCGAGCATTGTGAATATTCACTGGGGCGGCATCACGGAGAATAACCACGTCGGCACGCATGAGTTCTTCGATCTCTGCGAGCAGCTCAGCAGCCCCGGCCATGAATGCGAGCCGTACATCTGCGGCAACGTCGGCAGCGGCACCGTCCGCGAGATGGCCGAGTGGCTGGAATATATCACCATGCCCAAGCAGAGCCCGATGGCGGACCTGCGGCGCAGGAACGGGCGCGAGGAACCGTGGAAGCTTAAATACTGGGCTGTCGGAAATGAAAACTGGGGCTGCGGCGGAAACATGCGGCCGCAATACTACGCCGATCTCTACCGCCGCTACGGCACATATTGCCGAAACTTCGGCGGCGACAAGCTCTATAAAATCGCCTGCGGGTTCACCGAAGACTGGAACCAACTCCTGCTCAACGATTGCCATAAATCGATGGACGGGCTGAGCATCCACTATTATTCATTCACCAAGGGCTGGACCGAAAAAGGCTCGGCCACGCAGTTCAGCACCGAGGACTGGTTCGCGGTTCTCAAGTTTGCGACCAATGTTGAACCGTTTCTCGTGCGCACCAGCGGACAGATGGATCGCTTCGACGCCGAAAAGCGTATCGGCATCATTCTTGACGAATGGGGAACGTGGTTCGAAGTCGAACCGGGCACCAATCCGGGCTTCCTGTATCAGCAGAACACAATGCGCGACGCGCTGGTGGCCGGGCTGTCATTCAACATTTTCAACCGTCACGCCGGTCGACTTCACATGGCGAACATCGCGCAGACCGTCAACGTCCTTCAGGCGATGGTATTGACCGAAGGTGCGAAGATGGCGCTGACGCCGACGTATCACGTCTTTGAAATGTTCAAGAAACACCAGAACGCGACGCTGGTGCCGACCCATGTTGCGGCGCCGGATTATTCCATGGATGGCAAAGAGAAGCTGGCGATGGTCAACGCGTCGGCGTCCCGCGCCGCTGATGGAACGCTCCTGCTCACGCTCTGCAACCTGCATCACCACCAGGCGACCTCCGTATCGGCCGACTTGCGGGGCGTGAACGCGCGATCCGCGACGGCGCGCGTACTCAAAGGCGATGCGCTGAACGCGATGAACACATTTGATAAGCCCGCGCAGGTGAAACCGGTTGCATTTGACGGCATCAAGCTGGCGAAGGACACGCTCACGTTCGAGCTTCCCCCGGCGTCGGTCGTGGCGGTCGAAATATCCACATGAGTGAAGGCTCGTGCAAAGGTTGCGTCCGCGTGGTCAACCTCGCTGCCGGCGAAGTTGATCGGCTTGTCAGCGCGTATTTCGCCGGACGGGTGGCGGATCGTGCGGACGACGATGTCCACGCACAGCGACTCACCGAGTGCGATCGCTGTCCGGATCTCACGTACGGAACAACATGCCGGCATTGCGGCTGTCTGGTGGCCGTGCGGACACGGATTAGTGGGATGGGGTGCCCGGCGCCCGTGCCGCGTTGGAACGCGATTGCCGAGCCGGCGCGGTAAATTTAGTCTCTAGTTTTCGTCACTGTCCGCCCAGTCCATCGTCTTACCATCATGGGAGATGACGATGGGCTCGATCGCGGTGACGATGCGTTCGGGGAGCGCGCGGTTATTTAGACGCCAGATCAGCCGTTCGACGCCGCGCATGCCGATCGACTCGACGCGGATATCAATTTCCGCCGGCCGCGGCGCCAGGCCTATGAGGTAGGGTCGCTCGTTGTTGCAGGAAATGATCTCCACATTGCCGCGACCGATTTCCACACCCGCGCGCTGCAACGCCGGTTGAATCAGCGCGACCTGCATATCGTCGGCGGCAAAGATTCCCGTCGGACGCGGATCGAGCTTGAGATAGCGCTTCACCACTTCGTCCGCGGCGCTTCCGGCGAACTGCGGCCAATAGGTGCGCTCATCGTCGCTGCGGGCACGCTCGACCAGATCCACATGTGCATCCTCTTCCTGAGCCCGCGCGATGAAGCTCTGACTTGCAACCCGAAATGGCCAATGCCCCAGGTCGAGGTTGAGAAACGCCAGCTTCTTATGCCCGCATCCAAGGAGATACCGCGCGGCCTTGTCGCCGATCTCATAAGCATCCGGCATCACCTGATCGCCCCAGTCGGGCCGGCGGCGATTCCCCATCAGCCACACGGTCGGGAAGCGTCGCAATCGTTCCTTCGTGCCGGCGCTGGGCAGCGAGCCGTGGAGCAGCAGTCCTTCAAACGGG
The DNA here is from genome assembly GCA_014379105.1 of Phycisphaerae bacterium. Lineage (GTDB taxonomy): Bacteria > Planctomycetota > Phycisphaerae > Tepidisphaerales > Tepidisphaeraceae > JACMML01. The sequence goes on along the minus strand of JACMML010000059.1, from coordinate 10,143 downwards.
CCATCGATCACCTGGCTCGGGAGATTGCCTGAGTCCAGCACGTGGTGATAGACGAGCTTAAGATTATATCGCGAAGCGCCCGCCGACACGCCGCGCATCAGTTCTTCAAACGCCGGCGTCGTTCTGTCGCGGCCGGTGCCGAAGACGAGAAATCCGATCGTCGCCCCGCTCAATCCACCGCGCATACCGGGCTTCGGGCCCGGACGGCGGTCGGACGGGGTGTACTTCAGTTTGTCCATCGCGCCGCGGACGGCGCGAACCGTATCTTTTGCAACCCTTGGATGGTTATTGATAACACGTGAGACGGTCGAGCTCGAAACCCCCGCCAGACGTGCCACTTCGACGATCGACATTCGTTTTTCCCTTAATATTCGTCATTGAAATTACCACGGACTTCGCAAATATCCAAGGGGCGAGTGGATTTCGGGACGGATTTGCCTGAATAGGCGGGGCTCGTGTCAGGGGAGGTAAAACACTTGCTCGACCAATTTTAACGACGTATCCGCCGCCCCGGTCGTCAGCGGCTCGAAGAGGTCTGCCATTGCCGCTTGCCAGCGGGCGTTAACGGGCTCGGACTGCATGCCGGCCAGTGCCTGCTTGAAGTCCGGGGTTTCGACGTAGCCGATCAGCGTGCCGTCTTCCTGCAGGAATAGCGAGTAGTTGTGCCAGCCATGGCGCGTCAAGGCATCGAGCATTTCCGGCCAGACCGTTTTATGCGCCGCTTTGTAGGCCATCAGCTTGTCCGGCTTGACCTTCAAAAGGAAACAGATTCGCTCCATCGCGGGCGTCCTTTCATTGCTCACTGCGCTCATCTATGCCCGGGGCCCTTTGAAGATTTGATAGCCGGCTAAATCCATCGCCCCGCCCGGCCGGGCCCAGCGGACATCGCCCAGCTGCGACGGCAGCTTGCGCTGGGCAATGCAGCGGTCCATTACCTTTGCAACATCCCGAATGGCGCACATGCCCGCGGGTCGATCCTGCGTCAGCTCCAAGGCGTCGTCGCCGCCTACGACGGTGATCGGCGCCGCCTCGCTGGCGGCATTGGTGATCATCGTGTGGATGCGGGCGATATCGAGCGTCGCGACCGCACCTGCGTGAGGCTCGCCGCGGAAGTGGCTACAGATCGTTTCCACCATGTGTTGGTGCTTGCGGCCATCCGGTTCCCACACGTTTGGCGGTTCGCCGGTGAGGACATATCGGTTGTTGTCCGCCAGCAGTCGGCCGTGCGTGCCGTAAAGTGAGACCACCGGCTCCACCAGGTCTGAGCTTGCGTGCGTGAGGAAGACCGTCAACGTGCTTCCGGCGGTCAGTGTGATCTTGAGGGCGCAGGTGTCGTAATTCTCTATTTTGTTGACCCGATAAAGCTCAGCCTCTACCCGCGTGGGCGCGGCGGACGTGGCTGGTGCGTCGCCCATCAGGAACAGCGCGAGATTCACGTAATGGGAAATCGCATTCTGCAGCGGCGAATCAAGCACCCATGTCTCTTTCACCCGCAGCGCCCCGGCCCACTGGTTGCGCGAGTAATACTTAAGATCGCGCGGCCAACTCGCGTGAACCGTTCCGTGGGTGATCTTGCCGATGGCGCCGTCCAGCAGCGCGCGTTTCGCGGGCATTGTCTGGGAGGCGTAAATGTCCTGAAAACCAACCAGCACGTCGCGTTTGGCGGCATCGCGCGCAGCAATCATCGCGTCAACGTCCTGCAAACAACCGGCGGCGGGTTTCTCGGTGACAACGTGCAGGCCGCGCGCCAGCGCCTTTTCGGCGAACGGGCGGTGAAGATGGATGGGAATCGGCAGCCAGACCGCTTCGGCGTTTTCCTGCTCGATCATTTCCTCGAACGATCGATAAGTGCGCACGCCGCGCGATTCGAGCAGCGCAACTCGATCGGGAAACTTCTCCGGCGCAGGATCGCACATTGCCAGCAGCCTGATGACCGGCTCAGCAGCAGCGTCGGCGGTGAGGAGATGCTGAGCGATCGACCAGGCATAGCCGCCGATACCAGTCGACAAAAACTTAAGCGGTTCCACGCGGGCCACTTGCCAAGCTCCTTTCACCAAACCGACACGTCAACAAGCGAACAATCGCCAGCCCGCAGCGGCAGGGCTCATGTTACACAATTCCCATTAATTCTCACTGTGTGGACAACACCACGGTATTTGAGCGAATCATTTCAACCTTGCTCACTTCGACGTGAGACGCTTTGTCACCGAGGGCGGCGCGAAACTGCGGCAACATGTAGATCGGGGCGTCGCGCTGCAATGGCAGAATGCGCAGCTCGAGCCCCTGTTGCAGCAATGCAGGAGGAATGGTCGCCAGGGAGAAGTCGAACGGCTTTCCGTTGTAGAAATTGTCTGTCACCAACTCTCCACCGACGTAGAGGCGTGCGACATCGCCGACGTAGTGAATTCGGAGAATCGTGCCGGCCGTGTCCTCGGCGAAGTGAAGATGCCACACCGCGGCAGCCTCGAAGTCGGCATCGGAAGGCGCTTCGGCGACCTTTGCATAACCTTTGTTGATCTTTCGCAACGCGCCAGCGGGCTTGGCGGGTTCGATCGTGCACCGCGCAACGATGTGTTCCGGAGCCGTCCAGGTAAAGAGCGAAAACAATCCCTCGCGTTGCGCTGCGATCATCGTCCCGTTCACCGCAATGTTGCTAAGCGGTGGAACCGCAGCAAACGTCAGCGCATCCGTGTGATCGCTGCGTGCCCGTAGTTGACCGCCGTCCGCGACAAGATCCATGTTGGAAATCAACACGCGGGATTTTCCACCGAAATCCAGCTTCCAGCACCGCAATGAATCGTCATCCAGCAGGATGAAGTGAATCGTCTGCCCGTCGTTGGTCGTAACTGTGATCGCGGCATCCATGCCCGACTTCACGTCGTCTACGAAGATAACGTCCGCCGCCTGGCGGAGATTTCCGCGCGCCGACGTCACCTTCGCGCCGGCGGCAGCGAATGCAAACTGCGCCGGCGCGTCACCGGTCTTAGCGAAGACCACATATCGCACGGCCGCGTCCGCAACCTCGCAGACAAGCTGCGCGGTTGCGAACTTGAGCACAACCCCGCCAAGCTGCAGATTGAATGGCCAGCAGAATGCGGTGTCGGCGGGAATCGTTGTCGGGGAATCGGGGATGCGCAGCGTCTCATCGGGCAGAACAATCTCGAACTGCACGTCGCTGCGGACCGGCATCGGCAGCAGCCGCTGATAGTTATTGATGAAGACGAAACCCGCGTGCCCGTCGGACCGGATCGCCCATCGCAGTGCTTCGGCGTCGTGCTTCGATCGCGGGCGCCGGTCGGGCAATGTCGGAGGCATCATCGTCAGTGCCGGACCGAAATCCTGCAGCATCAGGTGCAATCGCCGCAGCAGGTGATAGTGCTCCCGGACCTGTCCGTATTGTCCGAGCGGTGCCTGGAAATCGTAGGATTTCACCGGGTTATCGTTCCAGAATTTAGTCGCTTGCGATTCCTGAAGCGTCGTGAGTTTTCCCGTTGGATTGGTCCCGCCGTGGTACATGTAGTAACCGGGGAGATTTCCACCCGAGCCGATCTTCGCGATCGCGACGGCCAACACATCCATTGGGTAGATGTAGATGCGGCGGTGGTAGCTCTGTTCCATTCCGCCGCCGAGTTCGCAGGTGAGATATGGGTATCGCGCCGTGTCGCTTTGATCGGCGGCTTCTCGCCGGCCGAGCTGGTCGGCACCGACCTCGGAGTCGGTGCGCTCGAGTTGGAAGTTGAACGCCCGCCAATAATCCCCCGGCATCGGGTCCAACTCGCGTGACCAGAATCCCTCCGCGTACGCGCCATACAAAGGCAGCAACTCGCCGAAAGGCATCGGCGTGCTGTTCATAGGCCAACCGGTGCGCGTGTAGATCGGAACGTCGAGCCCCTCTTTGATCGCGATCGCTTTGAGGTCGAGCAGGTATTGCGACGGGCCGCCGAATTCGTTGTCCACCTGCACGCCGACGACCGGGCCGCCTTCTTTCCAAAGCAGGCCGGCGAGTTGTGTCTTGATCTCACGGTATAGAATTTCCGCGTAACGCAGAAACTTCGGATCGCTGGTTCTTTCTTTGATATCCGGCTTTGTCAGAATCCAGTCCGGCATCCCGCCATTGCGGACTTCCCCGTGACACCACGGACCGCAGCGGACCACCAGCGGCAGGCCCACTTCCTGGCAGGTTCGCGCGAATTGACTCAGGTCGCGATCGCCGCTCCAGTCAAATTGTCCTTCAACCTCTTCGTGATGAATCCAAAAAATGTAAGTCGCGATGACATCGATCCCACCGGCCTTGATTTTGAGCAGTTCTTCTCGCCATTTATCGCGACTCACTCGGCTGAAGTGAATCTCCCCCATCACCGCCATCCATCGGCGGCCGTCGCGCATCAGACTGACGCCATCGACCGTAATGCTCCTGCCATCCGGCGCCGCCGCCGTACCCATTTTGAACCGCGCAGTCGGGATCGGTGATGGCCGTTTGATGATGATCGAGTACGGTTCGTGTTGCACTTGGAACTACCTCGCAGATTGCTTTGGGGTATCGAGTAGAGAATTGGTGAAATCGGGCGTGCCGTCATCGCGCCATCTGATGTATCGGGCGCGCGTGTGCCGGTTTGGATCGCGGAGCGGATCGGGATCTACATCGCGATAGTCGCGCGCGTGGTAGATCAGCACGTCATGCTTCCCATCCTCGCTGACAGTAAAGCTGTTGTGCCCCGGCCCGAACTCGCTGTCGGCAACGCTAGTGCAGAGCACGGGCTCCAGCGTCTTTGTCCAAGATGCCGCATCAAGCAGGATTGCGTCAGCGTCGGCCGCGAGCATGCCCATGCAATAGTTATGGTCGGTGGCGCTGGCGGAATAGGCGATAAAGACCCGACCGTTTCGGATCAGCACCGCAGGTCCCTCGTTGACGTTATGACCAACCCGCTCCCACGGCAGGTCCGGACGGCTGATGAGCGTCGCGGGAAGCTTCAGCTTGATCGGACTGATCATCTCCGCCAGGAACAATTCCGAGCTGTTCTCCTGCGCCTGGTCCTTCTGGGCCCACACCATGTACCGCTTGCCGCGATGTTCAAAGGTGGTGGCGTCGAGCGAAAAGGATTCGAAATCGGTTTTGATCTGTCCTTCTTCGACCCACTCGCCCTCAAACGGGTCGGCCGAGGTATTGGAGAGCGCGTAGATACGGATCGCCCAGATCGAGTCTTCGCGACTGGCGGCAAAGTAGACGTACCACTTGCCGTTGATGAAGTGCAGTTCCGGCGCCCAGATGTGCCAGCTCATCTCGCCGCTGGCGTGCCTGGTCCAGATGGTCTTCATCTCGGAAGTTCGGCCGAGCCCCTGGATCGTTTCAGATCGACGGATTTCAATTCGGTCATAGGCCGGCACGGATGCCGTAAAATAGTATTGCCCATCGGTATGCCGCAGCACCCAAGGGTCAGCCCGCTGTTCGATAATTGGGTTTACGAATGACATGCGCGTGTGCTGGATTTGGTCGATTGAGCAGGCGCTGTCAAGCGTTGTGCGGGTATTGGACAAGGTAATCACGCCTCTTAGGATTCAAAAACCGGCTTTTCACGCCGTATCTAAGGTTTAGGGCGGCATCTATGCTCGCAATTTCCATAATGCTTGGGCGGGCATTTTCAGGTAAACTCAATCTACCGTCTCGCGGAGAAACGTACCATCGGGTGCGTCGGCGGTGTGTCTGGCGATGTGCGGAGAATGCGATGGGCTTTAAAAATCCGGTTTGGACAGGTACGCGCTGCTTTCTTGTTGGGTGCGTCGGGCTGACCGGCACATCGTATGGTCAGGTACGCGCTTTTGGCGAAGCAGAGGGATTTGGGCGATTCGCGGCCGGGGCGCGGACGAACTTGGCCGCCGCAAGCGTTTACCACGTTACTAACCTGAACAACAGCGGTGCCGGCTCATTCCGCGACGCCGTCAGCCAGCCAAACCGCTTCGTTGTATTTGATGTCAGTGGCGTCGCCCAGATCACTTCGGTGATCCAGGTCCAGGACAATGTCACCATCGCCGGGCAGACCGCGCCCGGCGGCGGATTCACGCTCTACGGCAACAAGCTTGGCTATACGGGGGCAGACAACTCGATCACCCGTCATTTGCGGATTCGCAAGGGTCACGTCGGTGTTGACGACGCCGTCAGCATCGCTCGCGGGTCGAACATGATGTTCGATCACATGTCGATCACCTGGGGCAACGACGAGACGTTCTCGATGAACCCGGACAGCGGTTACACCATCGACAACATCAGCATCCAGAACTCAATCATCGGTCAAGGTCTGGACAACGACAACCACTCTGCCGGCGGGTTGATGACGATCGGCCAGGGGAAGTTCAGCGTCCTGCGCAGCCTGTTTATTGATAATGAGACTCGTAACCCCAAGGTTCGCGGCAACAACCAGTACGTAAACAACGTCGTCTACAACTGGACGACCGCCGCTTACATCATGGGCGACACGGGCAATCAGGAGTCAAACGCCAACGTCGAAGGCAATTACTTCATCGAAGGTCCGAACAACGGCGGCTCACCTTTCAGCAGCGGCAACAGCGTCTTCCATATCTACCAGCGCGACAACTGGATCGATGCTGATAAGGACGGCGTGCTCGACGGGACACTGATCGGGCCCGGTGGCTACCCAGGCTCGGACGTCGTCGGCACGCCCCACAACTTCCCAAAAGTGGGAATGGATTCTGCCCAGACGGCGCTGGCGCGAGTGATTGCGCAGGTTGGGCCGTCGTTATACCGTGACGAGGTGGATACGCGGCTGATTCAGGAACTGTCATCCTATGGCACGCTCGGCCAGATCGTCGTTCGCGAACCCGATCTCTATCCAGCCTACCCCGGGGCGCTGCCGTCCCCCCCCAGGCCGACCGACACCGACAACGACGGCATCCCCGACACCTGGGAAACCGCCAACGGTCTGAATCCCAACAATGCGACTGATTGGAAGAACCTGAGCCTTCGCGGCTACACGATGCTCGAGGAGTATTTCAACGGACTTGCCAGCTTTCACGCCGACAAAATCTGGACCGCCGCCAGCGGCACCTGGCCAACCAATGGGAACTGGAGCGGCGGGACGCCTATTTGGGACGATGACGCATTTGTTCGCGGTAATGGCGCGGGCGCGAGCGGCAACCTGACAATCAGCGCCGCCGGCGCGACGGCGATGACGCTGAATATCGGCGGCAATGGAATGGCCGCGGGTGAAACCGTGACGGTTAACAGCGGTGGATCGCTGTGGGTTCTGGACACGCTCTACGTGGGCGCGGCCAATCGCGGCACGATGACCGTCAACGGCGGCGGATCGGTTGACGCTTACACAACCGTTCTTGGCAACACGATCGGCAATCACATCGGCACGCTCGCAATCAATGGCGGCACCTTCAAGACTAGCCGGATCGCCGCGGCCACCGCAGGCAGCGGCGTGACACTCGCCGGTGGCGGCACGATCACGGCTGTTGGTGATCTCCTTATCGCCGCGCCCATCGCACTGGGCGCTGGTGGCGGGACGGTTGATACCGCCGGCTTCTCAGGTTCGATCACCGGCGTGATCAGCGGTAACGGGCCGTTGACCAAGATCGGTATCGGGGCGCTGGACTTGACCGGAACCAACACCTTCACGGGTGCGGTAAACCTTGTCTCCGGCGATCTGGGCGTCTCGTCCGATGCCAATCTCGGTAACGCGGCCAATGCGATGAACTTCACTGGCGGCACGCTGAAGATCAACGGAACGACGCTCAACAATCTGAACGCGCACGTCGTCAACTGGTCGACATTTAATGGCGGTTTTAACATCGCCACCACGGCCAACACGTTTACTGTCAGTCAGTCCATCGGCGGCGGCGGCTCGGTCTCCAAGAGCGGCACCGGGACACTCGTCCTCGGCGGCGCCAACACGTACACCGGCGGCACCAACCTGATCGACGGCATTCTCAGCATCGGCGCGGATAACAACCTCGGCGCCGCCAACAGCCCGATTAATTTCGCTGGTGGAACCCTGCGCATCACCGGCACGACCTTCACAAATCTTGCCGGCCATACGCCGACCTTCAGCCCGTTTGTCTCGACGATCGACGTCAACAATGCCGCCAACACATTCACCATCCCTCAAGTGATCGGCGGCGCGGCTGGGCTCTCTAAGGCCGGTCCGGGCGTACTGATACTCAGCGCGCTGAACAGCCACACCGGCGATACAAATATCACTGGCGGCACGCTTCGCATCGGCAACGCACTTGCGCTGCGGAAAAGCACGGTGAATCTTAATACCGCGGGCGTCACGCTCGATCTCAACGGGTTCAACGCAACGCTCGGCGGGCTCTCGGGCAATCGTGGGCTGGATCTCAAAGGCACGACGCTCTATGTCGGTACGAACACCGAGACTTATTCCGGAGTGATCAGCAGTTCCATCGGCGCAGGGTCTGTTGTCAAAAATGGTAACGGCGTGTGGACCGTCAGCGGTTTGAGCACCTACACCGGGTCTACGACCGTAAGCGCCGGCACGCTCGCACTGTCATCACTGACCAATGGCGGTGCACCAAGCACGCTGGGCGCTTCATCGACCAGCCCTGCGAACCTCGTGCTGGATGGCGGAACGCTTCAGTTCATGGCCAATGGAGCGACTAATCGTGGTTTCACCCTCACGCCAAATGGCGGCACGCTCTTAGCAGTCGGAACCACCTTCATCTTTACCGGCGATGTCCTGGCCAGCGGTGCCGGCGACCGCACGCTGACTGCTGATCTGGATATTAATTCCAGCGAACTCGGCGGCGACATTAAAGACACCACCGACGTGGGCGGTGGCAAAACGTCTTTCGTCAAAACCGGTGCTGGGAGGTTATTTTTCAACACGACCTCGAAAACTTACAGCGGCGATACCTCCGTCCAGGAAGGCACGCTTCTTCTCTATAAGATCGACGTCATGCCGTTCGGCATCGGCAAAGGCAACCTGGCGATCTCGACCGGCGCGACCGCCGACTCGCGCTACAACATGAACGTCAACGCGCTGACTGGCGCCGGAATACTGACCAATAACGACGGCAACAACACCCGCACATTCACACTCGGCAATGGCAACGCCGGCGGCACATTCAGCGGGGTAATCGGCGCGCGGATCAATATCGTCAAGACCGGAACGGGCACCCAGATATTTTCTGGCGCGAACACCTACACCGGAACGACAACGGTCAACCAGGGTGTTCTACAGTTCAATACCGCCGCCAGCATCGGCGGGACGGGTGCAAGCGTGATACCTGTCACCGGCGGCGCCTCGGCCGCGGGATATGCGATGGACCAGGCGTTTCTCGCCCGCCATGCGCCGGGTTCCACCGGTGCGATCGCGCTGGCGATCAACAGCGGAAATAATCTGAACTTTGCGACGCCCGCGCTTGCGAACGCCAGTCTCGGCGCGACCGGGAACTTCACCTACAGCGGCCTGCTCACCCCTGCCGCCAACGGCTATCGGCTCGGTGGCGCGGCCGGCACCCTCACCGTTTCGGCGGCGAACGCGCTGTCGGGCGCGGCCAACAACACGATCGTCGCCGGCGGCAAGGTGTCGATCAACAACGTCAACAACTACACAGGCTCGACGACCGTCGCCGGCTTCCTGGTCGCTAATCTGATTTCCAATGGCGGGGTTGGCAGCAGCCTTGGTCAGTCAACCGCCGCCGCTGCAAATCTGGTCCTTGATGGTGGAACCATTCAGTACACCGGTGGCGGAACCTCCACCGACCGTCTGTTCACGCTTACGCTCAATGGCGGGACAATCGACGCGTCCGGCGGTGGCGGCATCGGCTTTGCCGCTACGGGGCTGATCGGGCAACAAGGCAACGGCAATCGCACGCTCACCTTTACCGGCGCCAATGGCAGCACTGGCAATAATTGGAACTTCGCGATTGGCGATCCGAGCAGCGGCGTGACATCCGTGGTCAAAAGCGGCAACGGCCGCTGGTTCGCGGGCAATGCCGCCAGCACATATAGCGGTGATACCACCATCAGCTCCGGCGACCTCTACACCGCCATCGCCAATGCACTGCCTTTCGGACCCGGTCGGGGTAATCTGGTGCTGAACGCCGGCCGCTTCTACATGTTCACCGGCGGACAGAATATCAACGCCCTGAACGGCACCGGCG
>JACMML010000058.1 GCA_014379105.1 Phycisphaerae bacterium | reverse complement strand
GGTCAGCAGCGGCGCCATCGCGAGCCCGGAATAAAACGCCAGCGCCGCCGCCTGCGTCATGACGTTGTCGTCAGCGAACTCGGCGTATGTTTCTTTGATAGCGCCCCACAGACCCGGCTTGGGGGCGGGATCGGCGGACTCAATCGGTTTCGCGGCGGCCATATGTGCTCCAGTACGTCTGTTGTGTATGGCATAAATAGCACGGCGCGAGAATCGCGAAATAGGGATATCCCGGAAGCGGGCGGCTGGATGATAAATTGCGAATTTTATGGTCGCCGCGCGTACTACAGCCGGCTCATCCACCGGCGGCGCGGAGTGTGTCTTGTTCCAAATGCTTGCAGCCGAGCAGCCAGAAAACACCGCCGACCGCGATCGTGAAGGACACCACGACAAACCCGATCTTGAAACTGCTGACGTCGGCGATCCAGCCGATCAACGTGGGACTCAGCGCGTCGCCGAGGGCATGAATGATCAGGATATTGAGCGCGAATGCCGCCGCCCGCGCACCGGCCGGGATCACATTGGCGATGATGGTGTTGCTCGGGCCTGTATTGAAAAACAGCGCGAAGACCGCAAAGAAAATAACGACCCAGCAGGCCGGGAATGGTGTGACAAGAATAAGGAGAAAAAGCGGAAACCCGGCCAACATCCCGAGGCCGGATACCAGAAAATAGGAGCCCTTATATCGACTCCGCAGTGCGTCCCCCGCTAGCCCGCCGAGAATCGTCGCGGCCAGCCCGGCGACGACGATGATCCCGCCGAACGTCGTGCTGGCGGACTGGGCGCTGAGGCCGCGCTCTTTTTCAAGATACGTCGGCATCCATGCCGCGAGACCGCCGATCGCGAACGTCATCGCGGTCATGCCTGCGGTGTTCAACAGGTAGCTGCGGATGCGGAAGAAGCCCAGGTACTGCTTGATCGACGCGCGCGGCGCAGGCGGGCGCGTCACAGGCGTGTGCATTTGATTGGCGTCGCTTTGTCCGCGCTGCGGCTCGCGCATCACAAAGCAGAGCACGCCGAGCAATATCCCCGGCGGAACCGTAAGCAGGAATGCCCAATGCCACCTCCCCGGCTGAGCAAACAATCCGCCAAGCATATAACCGATCGCGCTGCCGACGGGGATCGCGGCGTAGAACCATGCCAGGACTTTGCCGCGCGACGCGACCGGGTAGAGATCGGAGATCAACGTCGGCGCGACCGGCCCGTACGCCGCCTCGCCGACTCCGATAAGGCAGCGCATCAGCAGGAGCATACCGTAACTCGTCGCCAGCCCCGATCCGCCGCTGGCGAGGCTCCAGAGGATCACCCCGATGCCGATCAGCACCCACCTGCGCCATCGATCGCCCAGCCATCCGAAAACAGGTGCGATCAGCATGTACGTGACCAGAAACGCGGTCACCAGCAAACCCATCGCGCGATTGGTCGTGCCGAACTCTTTTTGAATGGTGCTGGTCAGCGAATAAAGGATCGAGCGGTCAACGTAGTTGAAGAGATTGATGGCCAGAAGCAGGATGAGCGCAGCGCGTGCGCCGGGGAGACGTGTGACAGGAGAACTATCGGTAGCGGCTGGCTGATCCATGCAATGGCATCATGCCCGGCGCGTCGCGAATAATAAATAGCGGGCGCGGTGGATCAGATCTCGATCGTCTTCCACGCATTAAACGTCGAATAGAACGGCTCGGCGGCCACGAGGGGGGAATGGAAATAAGCCAGCTTGTCTTCGACAGAGCTCGAAGGCGTGATCTGTATCGTCGTATTGTGCTTCAACAATCCCGCTGGTCGAGCGCTGGTGTTTCCGCCTCGCGCGGCGAAGTTATTGGTGAGGTTGAAGTAAAAACCGATCTCGTAGTTGGGGAGAATTACATCGCGATAGATGTCGTCGATCGCCTGTGCCCAGGTAGAATTTCGCGAGCTGTCGTACGGGAACCCGCGCACGTTCCACTCGGTGGCGATTATTTTCTTGCCGTATTGTTCGCCCAACGCGACAGCCGCAAGTGTGCGGTCTTTGATTTCGTTGACGCCCGGCTTGGTCGGATCATACAGCCCGTACGGATGGAAGCCGGCGAAATCGATGGCATCCATTCTGTTCCGCGTCTTAAGCTGCTTGAGGATTACACTCAGATCACTAGGGCTGTACCGCACGCTGGCCGAGACGACGCGTTCCCATGTCGCCGGCGTGCCGCTGTGCAGCACTTCCGATACCGGCAGCAGGAGCTGATCGACGTATGCCTGCAAGCCCGCGGTTTTATTCACCGATGGCTGCCACATGGTGGGATGATCTACCTCGTTGCCGATCTCCCAGTAATCCACGACATCCTTAAATGGCTTGGTGCTGGTCTCGGTTTCGGTCGAGGTCAGGAGATGCTTGAAATAGTTTTTAACCTCGTCCGCCGACGACGGCGGTGTGCCGTTAAATCGGGTTACGGTGACGAGCACCGCGATGCCGGCGCGCTTGAGCGCGAACGCCCGCTTCATCGCCAGCCCGCCGATCTTCACCCGTGCGCCGGCGTCGCCGCCTTGCCAGGTGGCGACGATGTCGCGCTCGTTGACCGGATCCCACGCCTTAGGCCGCTCGTTATAGTCATCGACGTTCAGCCACAGCCGGACCGCCTGCACGCCCAGGTCTTTGATTTGCTGAAGCGCAGTGGCGAAGTTGGCGTCCCAGAGCGATTCGTCATTGAAGCTGATGGCGCGAGCGAACTTGGCGGTGGATGCCTGAAGGCCTTCCACTGTTTCCACCGTCGCGACGTTATCGAGCGTGCCATCGACCTGGGCCCAGTCGGCGCCGTCGCCGCCGTCCACGGCATCGGCGATGGAATCTTTGGCATAGTGCTTGTCGTCCCCCGCTTCACCGAACAACTGGTCACGGCCGCCGCCGCCGTAGAGCTGGTCGTTGCCTACGCCGCCGTAGAGCCGATCGTTGCCCCCTTCCCCGCTGAGCAGGTCGTGATGCCCTACTCCGTACATTCGGTCCGCGCCGTCGCCGCCATAGATTCGGTCGTTGCCGTGGCCGCCGATAAGTCGATCCGCGTCGGCCTCGCCGAAGAGCCAGTCCACATCGGCACCGCCATCGAGATAGTCGTCTGCGGCGCCGCCATAAATGACATCGCGGCCGGCGTCGCCGAAGAGCTGGTCCGCGTGATTTCCGCCGTTGATCCGATCGTCGCCGGCCCCGGCACGCAGCGTGTCCCGTCCTGCGGCCCCGGTAAGCGTGTCAATGCCCGAACCACCCGTGACAGAATCATGCCCGGCACCAGCGTTGATATAGGTGGGGATGGAAATCGCCGACCAGTCGACCACGTCATTGCCATCCAGCGTATTGATATCGATTCGGGTGACGCTCTCTGGCGTATAGGTCTTGAGGATTCCGTTCAAACCCACGCGCAGGCGCGAGCCGCGAATTGCCAGACCGAGCGTGTCGGCGGCGTCGGTCCCGGTGATGATCAGATTGGTGCCGCTGAGCACGCTGGCCAGCAGCACGCGACGCTCAAGCGATTCGATTCCCGCGCCGCTGCACGGCATATTTTTAGATTTCACAGTTCTCACAACTCCAAAAGACGCCGGGCGAGTGAAAACGTCTCACGCCAAATACGCCCGACGGGGGCATTGTAGCAAGGCCGCCCGCAGACCCGCGCGGGAAAGCTCTAATTGCGTGCAAGCGATGGGGTTAAAAGGCTTAGAAGGTGATATTTGTCGTATGGGCTACAGAAGTTCCAAGCCCAAACCGCTTTTTGACCGCCGGCAGTGATTTTGCAATCCGAACAGAATCCGTACAATCATCCACCGCCCCTGCGCCTAAGATCGGCCTCGGAAGAGTTTGGCAAGGGCTAGTTGGAAAACCATGAGTATCAATACCATCCGCATCCGCGGCGCGCGGGAGCATAATCTTAAAAACATCGATCTGGAGATCCCGCGCGACAAGCTGATCGTCGTCACAGGATTGTCAGGTTCGGGAAAATCCACGCTGGCGTTCGACACCATCTTTGCCGAGGGACAGCGGAAGTACATGGAATCGCTGTCGGCGTATGCGCGGCAGTTTCTGGACCAACTCCAGAAGCCGGAGATTGACGATATCGAAGGGCTGCCTCCGACGATCGCAATCGAGCAGCGGCACGCGTCGAGCAATCCACGATCTACAGTGGCGACGACCACCGAGATTTATGACTATCTCCGCGTGCTCTTCGCCCGCGCCGGCACCCCCCACTGCTGGGAGTGCGGCCGGGTCATCGCCAGCCAGTCTCCGTCGCAGATCGCCGACGCGGTGATGAAATACGCCGACGGCACGAAGCTGATGATCCTCGCACCGCTGATGCGCGGGCAGAAGGGTGAACATAAGGAGCTGTTCGGGGGCATTGTTAAGCAAGGCTTCGTCCGGGTGCGCGTCAATGGCGAACTCCGCGAGCTGCCGCGCGCCGAAGCGGCTCCGAAACTGGACAAGAACAAGCGACACACGATTGATGCGGTGGTCGATCGAATCATTCTCAAGCCGGAGATTCGCTCGCGCGTGGCCGAGTCGATCGAGACGGCGCTGAAGCTGGCCGAGGGCTTGGTGATTATTTGCGTCGATGATGCCGGGAAATGGGTCGATCATGTTTTCAGCGAGAAGTTCGCTTGTCCGGATCATCCGCACATCAGCCTGCCAGAGCTCGAGCCACGGCTGTTCAGTTTCAATTCACCACACGGGGCGTGTCCGGATTGCCACGGGCTGGGGACCACGCTGAAGTTTGATCCGGACCTGATTACGCCGGACGAATCGCTGTCTTTGGAAAACGGCGCGATCGAGGCGTGGCGCAAGCATGGCAAGCGGATGACGATCTACTATTCGCGCGTGCTGCGGCAGTTCTGCCGCGACTTCGACGCCAATTACGCGGCGCCGATCAAGAACATGGACCCTCAAGTTCGCGAGGTCCTTCTGCATGGCACCGAGGCCAAAGGGGATCTCGGAACGGAGACGCAATTCGAGGGCGTGATGCCCAACCTCACCCGTCGATTTGATAACACCGAGAGCGAATTCGTGAAGCACCGGTTGTCCGGCTATATGTCCGAGCAACCGTGCGCTACCTGCTGCGGCAAGCGGCTGCAGCCCGGCGCGCTGGCGGTGCGGATTCATACTTCCGCTGGCATCACGAGCAGCCAACCCGCGAATCCGGGAAAGATACTTGGGCAAGTTGCCCGGGCCGCAAAGAAAAAGCCAAGACAAAAGACCGACGAGCCGGCGCTTCCCGGCTATTCGATCAACGACGTTGCGACGATGACCGTTGAAAAATGCCGTGAATTCTTCTCCGAACTGAAGCTCACCGCCGAAGGCGAAATGATCGCCGAGCCGATTAAACGCGAGATCGCGTCGCGCCTGGGCTTTATGTACGACGTCGGGCTGGGATATCTGTCGCTCGATCGCAAAACCGGCACGCTCTCCGGCGGCGAGGCGCAGCGCATTCGCCTCGCCACGCAGGTGGGCTCGAAGCTTGTCGGCGTGTGCTACGTGCTGGATGAGCCTACCATCGGACTGCACCAGCGCGATAACGACCGGCTGATCACCACACTGCTCAAGCTGCGCGATCTTGGTAATACGGTCATCATGGTCGAACACGATGAAGACTGCATCCGCGCCGCGGACCACCTGATCGACATCGGCCCCGGAGCCGGCGCGCACGGCGGATACGTCATCGCGCAAGGCCCGATGCCCGAGGTGCTTTCGCAGAACAAATCGATCACGATCAAATATCTCACCGGCGAATGCCAGATCGTCACCCCCACCACGCGCCGGCCTGTCGATCCGAATCGACTGTGCGTGGAACTAAAGGGGTGCTCGGCCAACAATTTGACCGACGTAGACGTGCAGATCCCGCTCGGCGGACTGGTGTGCGTCACCGGCGTGAGCGGCTCGGGTAAATCGACATTGATCAACCAGACCTTCCTGCCCGCGATGAAGCGGAAAATTTATGCCAGCAAGGTGAAAGTCGGCGCACACAAAGCGATCAACGGCTGGAACAAAGTGGACAAGGTGATCGAAATCGATCAGTCCCCCATCGGCCGAACGCCACGATCAAACCCGGCGACGTACACGGGTGTGTTTGATGAAGTCCGACAGGTCTTCACCAAAACCAAGGAAGCCAAGCTCCGCGGCTATCAGGCCGGCCGGTTCAGCTTCAACGTCAAAGGCGGCCGCTGCGAGGCGTGCCAGGGGCAAGGAACCAAGCTGATCGAGATGCACTTCCTCCCCGACGTCCATGTGCAATGCGAGGCCTGTCACGGCAAGCGCTATAACCCCGAAACGCTGCAAGTGGTCTTCCGCGGCAAGAACATCGCGGACGTGCTTGATATGACGATCGAGGCGGCGCTGGGATTCTTTGAAAACTTCCCCAATATCCATCGAATGCTCGCGGCGTTAAATGACGTCGGTCTGAGCTACGTCAAGCTCGGCCAGCCAAGCACCCAGCTCTCCGGCGGCGAGGCCCAGCGCGTCAAGCTCGCGACCGAACTCGGCAAAAACTCGACGGGTCACACGCTCTACGTGCTGGATGAGCCGACTACGGGGTTGCACTTTGCCGACATCAACAACCTGCTCAATGTGCTGAACCGCTTAGCAGACAAAGGAAACAGCGTCGTCGTGATCGAGCACAATCTGGACGTGATCAAGTGCGCCGACTGGATCATCGACCTCGGCCCAGAAGGCGGCTCCGGCGGCGGGCGAATCCTCGCGAGCGGCCCGCCGGAGAAACTGATCACGCTCGAGCACAGTTATACGGGGCGGTATTTGAAGAAGAAGATGGAAGAGGACGCAAAGCAACTGATAACGAAGTAAGTGGATTCCAACGCGAATCTACTTTGTCGCGTGCTGCATATAGACCTCTTCATAAGGCTGCACGACAACAAACCCGTCGCCTTGAAAGAGCATCTGCATGCTCTCGCCCGAGCCGCGGCCGAAGAAGGTTTTGAGACTGATATCGGTCTTGAACTCTGGCGTGAGATTGCCGCTCCAGGCGATGGTGGCGTTGGGGTCGGTGACGATCGGCTGCTGCGGGGTGACGCGAAGCGTCAGTGGATCGTAATGAGTGGTGATCGCCAGCAGTCCGGCGCCTTGTAACCGGACGTTGAACAGCCCGCCGCTGAGCATGGCCGCCATTTTTCTCATCATGGTGATCGTGAACTGTAGTGTCGGTTCGAACGCCAGCACGTCGTTTCCGTTGACGAAGATGGAGTCTTGGCCTTGCAGTTGCAGGACGGTGATCTTTTTTCCGGAATCGGCGAGGTACATCTTGCCGTGGCCTGTCGCTTTAGTGAGCTTGGCGCCTTCGCCGCTGACGGCCTTTTTGAAAAAGTTGCCCAGACCCTGCTCGAAGATGCCTTCGCGCTCAAACTTGATCTGGCCGAGGTACGCGACCATCGCGCCGGTCTTGATCCAGGTCATGCCGTTGAGGTTCACTTCCAGAAGGCGGTCGGTTTCCAGTTCGTAGAGTCCCTGGCCTTTATCCTGCTGGGCCGTCTTGCTTGCGAACTCGGTGAGCGTGTAGCGCCCCATGACCGCTTCCTTTGTTGGAGGTGCGGAAATTGTATCGTAAGTCATAAGGACGGAAAGCAGCTCTCGTTGGATATCGGACGCCGGCTGATGCGGTGAACTAATTAGCGGTTCAAAGTGACGACGGCTGCGCCGGCGCGAGAGCCGCGGCGCGGCGACGGCGCTGCAGCATCAGCGCGTTGGCCGCTGCGCAGATCGCGAGGTAGGGCGCGAGCAGCGCGAAACCATGAGCTCCGGCCAAGAATGCGATCGGCATGTATTTGAGGTGCTTCATCGGGCGTGCCGAATGATAGCATGGCGCTTATCGGGCGGAGCATAATGTGCGCTCTTTCAACAGCTTTGGCATGCAAAGCCCATGAAGCTGGGCGAACGCGGGCGACTTTGGGGGATGAAGTCCGGCGTTCCTGCGAAGAATTGCGGATTATCTAGCGACGATTCCGAACACTTGCCGTATCTATTCCCCATCGACGATAGATGACGCACGTACGGGAAAAAGTTATGGGACGTGAACGCGCCTTGAGATTGAAGGGGAGAATTCTGACAACCGTTGAACCTTACTGCGCCGCAATGAGGTTACCCTTCGACGACGCTCTTCTCAATCGGATCAACCTGCAACCCCGCGGCGCGGCAGAACTCCACGGCCGCTGTCACGTCATCCGCCTGACCGCTCAGCAACACCGCCATGATGCCGATCTCGTTCTGCACGCTTGCCTGGCGGATATCAAACATCACGTCAGGGAACTTGCGCGACATCTGCCAGATGATTGGCTTCTCAACCTGCGTGCGCGTCGGGAAGGTAAACCAGAACCGCCGTGATACGTTGGCCATATAAATCTCGTAATGAGAATCAAGCATCGCGTAGAAGCCCAGGCCCATTACGCGATACTCGTTACTTATTTTCCTGCATTTCAGCCACCCGCGATCGCAGCCACGATGCTGACTTCGTCGCCATCCTTCACAGGCGTATCCAGATTCTGCAGAAAGCGGATGTCTTCCTGGTTGACGTAAATATTGACGAAGCGATTGAGTTGCCCGGTCGCGCCTTTGAAAAGGCGCGTCTCGATGCCCGCGGCCTTCTGCTGAAGCTCGGTGAGCAAGCCGCCCACGGTCGTGCCGGCGGATTCGATGACTTCGGCGCCGTTGGTGAACGTTCGCAGCGGTGCGGGAATACGGATCTTTACGCTCATTTGAATACTTTCCTTGATCAAGTTCTTAACGATTGCCAGCTTATTTCAGAAACCGGCTTTGGCCATATCGGTCAAGTCGGTGGCCAACTGGTCACAGGTTCTCTTATCGAAATTGACTCCTCGCGTCTGCCAATACACCTTAGATCCAGTGCGATCGAGCGTGAGTTTCACAAACGTTGTTGGTCCGGCCTTGCCGGAAAGGCGCTGCGCAACCAGGACAATCTGATTGATTTCGACCGGCTTCAGGCTCGCCGCAACCCCACGTAGATCGCCGGCGACTTTCTTGAAAAACGCGTCTGAATCGTGGCCATTCTCGATGCGGGAATTGGCATCCTCAAACGCCGCGCGGACGGATTCAATGTTTTTCGGCAACCTGGCGTACAATTCGTTTCGAAACTCCGTCATTGCCCCGAACTTCTTATCGTTCATTGAGAGTTCGTCCCACCATAAACCGTTGCGCCGGTCGATAAGGTCCTTCTGATCAGGTTTGATTAAAGCGGCCTCCTGACCCATTGTCATATCTTTCGCTTTTTCATCCCACGGTGGACGAAGCGGGCGGACAGCCGATCGACGATAGACCTGCACGGCCTGCCTTGAAACAGCTTCGCTGAATGTTGTCTTCTGTGCCGAGAGTAGTTGCCACTTGATGTAGGAATCAATCGCCGCCTCATTAATCATCAGCCTGTCTTTGCCTTTGATCGCCGGCTGCGAGGCCGGTTGAGTCGTTGATGCGGTTCTATTCGCACTTCGTTCTGGAAACCGATAAAGCCTGCGCTCAATCGCATCGAGGATGTCTTTTTCCTCAATGGTTTCAGCGCGTGCGGCAAAGTAGTCGCACTTGGTCCGCCGAGTTGCGGATTTGGGATCGATGATGACCGCTTCCATTTCCCTTGCCAGTTCAGCCACCGCTTTTTGCAGGACTGGCGACAACTCCACGTCTTTATCTTTGGATTTTGATTCCTTACTCGACTGCGCAACCGCGTGCGCAGCGCAGGCCGTAATCACACATATAGCCACGATTCGGCATATTCCGGGTGTCATTGTGGTTCTCCGTCCGGGCGGATTATACCTCACCGCGCCGCCACCAGCGCCCGTTTGCTAATCCCATTCACACCCGCCTGGCTTGCTTCTGACAGCAATGCATCAAATTCCCCAAGCGTCGCGTTGATCGCGCGGGGATACGGCAGCGAATCCTGCACAACTTCCACAGTCTTTAAACCATTGCCGGTAATACAGATACAGATGGATTCATCCTTCGGAATCCGCCCGGAATTGATGAGCTTTATCGCGCACGCCAGCGTCGTCCCGCCGGCAGGTTCGGTCCAGATGCCTTCAGTCCGCGCCAGTAGTTTGATGGCATCAACGATTTCTTCGTCGGTCGCGCTCTCGCCCCAGCCATTGGAATCCTTGATCCCGTGCCACACGTAGTACCCATCCGCCGGGTTGCCGATCGCGATGCTCTTGGCGATCGTGTGCGGCTTCTGCGGCTCGATGATGTCATTGCCGGCGTGGATCGCTTTCACAACCGGGTTACACCCGGCCGCCTGCGCGGCGTACAACCTGGGCTTGTTGTCTTCGACAATGCCCAGCTCGATAAACTCCTGATACCCTTTAAGAATCTTCGGCAGGATCGTCCCGCCCGCCACCGGGGAGATCGTGTGCTGCGGCAGCTTCCAGCCAAGTTGCTCGGCGATTTCAAAGCCGAACGTCTTGGCGCCTTCCGTGTAGTACGGGCGCAGATTCACATTGATGATCGCCCAGCCGTATTTGTCGGCCACCTCCGTGCAGAGGCGGTTCACGTCATCATAGTTGCCCTTAATCCGCACCATCTGCGGCCCGAACACCAGCGAGCCGAGTACTTTGCCCGTCTCCAGGTCGTGCGGGATCATCACATAGCACTTGATCCCCGCAATCGCCGCATGCGCCGCCGTTGAGTTGGCGAGATTGCCGGTGGATGCACAGCCGACTGTATCAAAACCAAACTCCACCGCTTTGCTGATCGCAACACTGACGACGCGCTCTTTGTAGCTGTATGTAGGATAATTGCACGAATCGTCCTTGATCCACAGCTCGCGACAACCGAGTTCCTTCGCGAGTCGGTCGGCGCGGCGCAGCGGCGTCATGCCTGAATGGAAACCCGTCACCGGTTTTGAGACGGGCAGCAAATCCTGATACCGCCATAGCGAATGCGGCCCGGACTGGATCGATTCTCGCGTGACCTTCCCCTTCATCGCCGCGTAGTCGTACTCGACCTCGTACGGGCCGAAACACTGCTCACACACATGCACCGGCGTCGCGGTCGTGCGATGGCCACACTCTTTACACTTCAATCCGAGGACGTAGGACATTTGAATCAGTGGAGAGTGAAGAGTGAAAAGTGGAAAGTGGAGAGTGAAGAGTGAAAAAGGAACACGATAATGACCGCTTCTTCACTCTCTACTTTCCACTCTTCACTCTCTACTCTCTACTCACCCGCTCTCCCAATAAAAAAACCGCTTCTCATCACGTGGATAAGAAGCGGCAAGATCGCATCGGGTGGGATGTCGCCGTCTCCTTATCTCTCCCACTCCAAGGCCAATCCTTGAAACGGGCAGGAATTAGCACCTAATCAGGATTGCTCCCAACCGGTTGCTGTGGCATCAAAGGGCCTGACCCTCCACCACTCTGGATAAGAAAACCAATATTCAGTTGTAGATCAGAAGCTTAAGCTTCCGGGTCGGATTGTCAATGTAGAACTGTGGATCGACCTTCCACGCGAAAGCGCAAACGACACGGCGAGGTGCGTTGGGTGATGCAACAGACCTGGATGCGGCGGAATCTTTCTTGCCTATCCTACCCAGACGTAGGTCGTGCCGCCGCCTTTGCCGGTCTTTTTCACTTTGCCGCTGTCCATCAACACGGTCTTGTGCGGCTTGCTGAGCCCCGCCTGGGACATCAGGGATGCCAGCGAGCGGGCGTTCATACCGCCTTTGCCGGCGCCCTCGATGTGCTTCAGAGCAGCCGACAGATCCTCGGTTGATGCAGACGTCTTTTTGGCTTTTCCGCGTCCGCGCCGACGTACTTTACCCACGCCCGACGATCCAGCGGACGTGCCACCGAGTTCTCCGAGTATTGTCGAAAGTCGCTTCGCCTGCTTATCGAGTCGGGCAATTTCAGCGACAATGGCGTTTCGGGCAATGTTAAGTGAATCAGCTTGTCTCGGCATGATAGGTATTTCCTCTACTATTGTGAAAAGATGGAATAATGCAGAGAGTATGCGCGATTGTCAATCCAACACACCTTATATTGTTGTGGCCATACCCCCAATAGGTCCGCTGAGTAACGCAAGTAGTGTTTCAGCGCACAGATGTAGATAGTACAACTTATCGCAATCATTGTTATCCCTATCGCCTGTCTCTACGAGAATCGTCGGATCAGTTGCCGCAGCGGGGACACCATCTCATGTTCATCACCAAACTGAGCGATCAAACCCAGCATCTCTTTCAACTCGTACAACGGCAACCGTGATTCCCATCCCGTTTCCAGTGGATTCACTTCTATATACGCGTCATAGAATGAATCAGGCACGCCACTGAATTGCCGTGTGAGGCTTAGCTCAGCTTCGGCAAGACCATAATGGACGGCCGGATCAATGTATGCTGGATTGCCGGCAGGCCCGACGAGCATGTTGCCGGTCCAGAGATCGCCATGACAAAGCGATGCAGGCTGGTCCGGCACGTCGCGGCGGATGCGCTCGCATAGTCGTTCAACGCCGCGGCGGTCTTCGAGTGTCAATGTCTGCTCGGCCAGCGGCTCGCGGAGATAGCGGAGCACGCGCCGCTCAATGAAGAACTCCCGCCCGTCGGCCATCTGCCCGTTGTGCTGCGGCATCAGGCCGAGATAGTTGTCATGATCAAACCCGTGCAGTGACGCCGTATGACGATGAAGATGTGCGAGCGAGCGACCGAACGCTTCCCAAAACACATTCGAAGCCGCCGCGGGTTGCAGATCTCGATGAGCTACATCCTCCAGCAGCAGAAACGCTTCGCCCACCGCAAGCACCTTGGGCACACGCGGGCAATTCGGCCGGTCGAGCAATCGCAAACCCTCGGCCTCGAGTGAGTACCAGTCCGCAGGCGCGTGCGCGTGCTGCTTGAGAATTATTGACTCGCCCGCATCCGTCACCAACCGCTGCACATGACTCTGAATCCCACCTGCAAGAACCGCTGCGGATTGGACCACGCCCAGTAATTTTTTTGGCAATACTTCAAGACGGCGCGCGGCAGCTCGGGGTGTGTATCGCTCATGCGGCGAATCGTAGTCGGAAGCATCTTAATCGACGAAGCAGCCTGATTTTAAACCAGCCCTAAATTGCATTTTGAAAATGCATTTAATACGCTCAAGCCCCTGATGTGAAATGGGTTGGTGCGGTCACAAATGAATGTGACCTGCTCTTTCCAAGGGCTCACTCAGCGACAACTTTTTCGGGAGTAATCATGACAACGCCGGCATTGGGTAAACGCATGGCCGCGGAATTCGTCGGGACGTTCTGGCTGGTTTTCGCCGGTATCGGCAGCGCGGTCCTGGCCGCCGCGGTTCCGGGAGTAGGGATTGGTTGGATCGGCGTTTCCATCGCCGTCGGGCTCACCGTGCTGACCATGGCGTATTCGATCGGGCACATATCCGGCTGTCATCTGAACCCGGCCGTCTCGATCGGGCTTTGCGCCGGACGACGATTTCCCGAAAAAGACCTGCTTCCCTACATCATCGCCCAGTTGGCGGGTGGGATTGCCGGGGCGGGGCTTCTGTATGTCGTCGCCAGCGGCAAATCGGGCTTCAGCACGTCCGACGGGTTTGGCTCCAATGGCTACGCCGAACACTCGCCGGGCGGCTATTCGATGGCAGCGGCGTTTGTTGCGGAGTTCGCGCTGACATTCATGTTCCTGTGGATCATCATGGGCTCGACCGACCGCCGAGCGCCGCAGGGCTTCGCGCCCATCTCCATCGGGCTCGGGCTCACGCTGATCCACCTCATCGGCATCCCCGTAACCAATCTGTCGGTCAACCCCGCCCGCAGCAGCGGCACCGCGGTCTTCACCGGCGGATGGGCGCTGTCGCAGCTTTGGCTGTTCTGGGTCGCACCGATCTGCGGCGCGGCGCTGGGCGGACTTGTCTACCGGTTCCTTGGGGGCGAAGGTGCCGAATCACCGCAAAGTCCGTTGGAAAAACTCGCTCAACAATCCGAAGCAAGCGCCAAGACGGCAGAACAGACTGTCGGCCGTCCATGACATCGCATCTCACGGCTTAGCACCAACACTTCAGCAACTGCCATTGTAAGCATCTGGCGGATCAAGCTATTCTGATTCGCCAGATGCTTCGCTTCATTCACATCACCGACACGCACATCGGCCCGACGGCTGATTTTGAGCTTTACGGGCACCGGCCGCTGCTTTACCTGCGCCGGCTGGTGAAGCTGATCAACGACTTGCCCTTCGAGATCGATTTTGTGCTTCATACCGGCGACTGCGTCGACGACGGTTCGGCCGCGTCGTACGCGCTATTCCACGAAGCGATGTCGCCGCTGCGGATACCGGTGAAATACGTCGTCGGGAACCACGATGACTCCTCGCGCCTGCAGGCGCTGATGAACGTCGCCGGGCCGACGCGGCGCATGGATTACGCGTTTGAAGTCCGCGGCATCAAGTTTGTCGTCCTCGACACCCGCGGCCCGGTCGATCCCGGCGGACACGTTGAACCGGCACAGATCGATTGGCTCAAGCACCACTGCACGATAGCTGGCCCGCCGCTGGTGATCGCGATGCATCACTCGCCGATCCGGCTTGATACGCCGTGGCTGGACGCCCCGCCGCCGGACTGGAACGGCCGATTCATGTTTATCGACAATGCTGACGCGGTGATCGATGCGCTTCAGCCGGCACGCGACCGCATCCTCGGCGTCTTCGGCGGCCATGTGCACGGGCTGTACCAGTCAATGTACAAGAACCTGCTCTTTGTCTCGGGTCAAAGCACGTTTAGCGGCTTGTCGGGTTGGCCGTCTGAAGGGCCGGTCGAGCCGGATATCGCGCAGAGTGCGATGTTCAACGTCGTATCCGTCATGGACAACCAGATTGTCGTCCGCCCGAGATGCTTCGAGCTGGAATGATTTGAGCGAATGATCGCCGGCTACCTCGGCCGCAGCGATCGAAGGTGGAGGATCGCGCGCTGCCGATTCACTTCATCGAGCACGGTCTCGTTGCCACAGATAAACCGGGAAAGCGCCCCGGTGGTTATCCCCAGACGCTCAGCCGCGGTCGCGATGACGTATCCGGTGTCCTCCAGCGCATCGAGCACGTGAGCGACGGCGCGAGGATCGCGCGGGCGGAGTTCGACCGGATCATTCGGATCACTCGGAGAAAACGGCGCACGCAACTGGATCGCCATCGCCAGGCGGAGTCGCTCCAGCGCGTTGCTGCGGTTGTTCTTCTGGCTGCGCCGTTCCTCAGCCCGAACGACAAGACCGGTTGGATTGTGGACCAAACGAACTGCGTTGCTGGTCTTATTCCGCTTCTGCCCACCCGGCCCGGAACCGCGCACGGCCTCGAACGTGCACTGAAGCATCAGCGCCTGATCATCGAGAGCAAGATATTCCTGATGGCCGGGCAAGCCATTACTATAACATCAAACACGTCAAGGACTTATATAGCGTCTTAACAATTCGAGACGCCCTAACATCCCGCTCATGGATTGTTAACAATCGGCCCCTACCGTCTGCTTCCGGGCTGAGGGTCAGCCCGGGAACCATTTAAGAAGGAGACTGATCTATGTTGGAAACAATCAAGCGTGCTTCGTTGGCCGCCGTGGTAGTGATGGGTGTCGTGGGCGGCTCGGCTGCCTGGGCGCAAGAGAAGAAGGTCACAATCGACGGCTCATCCACCGTCTACCCGATCACCGAGGCAGCGGCCGAGGAATATCAGAAGGAAAAGAAGGGCGCGGTCAAAGTGACCGTCGGCATCTCCGGCACCGGCGGCGGATTCAAGAAGTTCGTCCGCGGCGAAACCGATATCTCCAACGCTTCACGCCCGATTCTCCAGAAGGAGATCGACGAAGCCAAGACCAACAAAATCGAGTTCATCGAACTGCCCGTTGCGTTTGATGCCCTCACCATCGTCGTCAACACGAGCAATGATTTCCTTAAGGAAGTTAAAGTCGACGAGCTGAAGAAGATGTGGGGCCCGGATTCCGAAGGCAAAGTGACCAACTGGAACCAGGTCAATCCCGCCTGGCCGGACATGCAACTGAAGCTGTTTGGACCGGGACCGGATTCCGGCACGTTTGACTACTTCACCGAAGCAGTCAACGGCAAGAGCAAGTCGAGCCGCAAGGATTACACGCCTTCGGAAGATGACAACGTTCTCGTGCAAGGCGTCGGCAGCGACAAGGGCGCGCTCGGCTATTTCGGCCTGGCATATTACGAAGCCAACAAGGGCAAGCTCCGCGCCGTGCCGGTGGTCAACAAGGCCGGCAAGCCGGTCAGCCCGTCGATCGAGACGACCAAGAGCGGCGAATACAACCCGCTGGCCCGACCGATCTTCATCTATGTGAATAAGGCCTCCCTCGCCAAGCCCGAGGTTAAGGAATTCGTGGAATTCTACCTGAAGCACGCCGAGGACCTGGTGACGGACGTCAAGTACGTCCCCCTCACCGAGGCCGCCTACACAATGGCCGCCAAGCGCGTGGCCGAAGGGAAGACCGGGTCGGTCTTCGGGGGTAAGGAACAGGTCGGCATGACCATCGAACAGCTCTTCACGGCGGAATTGAAGTAATTCACCGCAGGAAATACCAGCGGCGCGGGGCGTCTTAATCGGCGCCCCGCGCTTTTTGACCGCCGTCCGATCCTTCCGGTAAGGTCTCCAAGCTCCATGACGACCGAGTCTTCGCCCATCATCGCCCCCGGTCCTCCCGGTCACATCGACCTCCTGCGATCTAATTCCATGTCCGGGCAGCGGGTCAAAGAATTCTTCATTGAGGGATTTCTTTTCATCGCGGGAGCTAGTTCGATCCTGATCACACTCGGCATCGTCTTTGTACTCCTGTACGAGACGATTCCGTTCTTCGCATGGCAATCGCGGGCGCTGCATCTACCAGAAGCCGTCGCAGGACACACGACCGTCTCAGCGGTGCTCGTCCGGGCCGGTGACGAGGTCGTGCAGGGCACGCCGATCCTCGAGGCGGCGATTGTGGAAGACGGCGCGCGAAAATCCGTGCAGCTCGTCGCGTCGCAGTTCACGCGCATTAATGAGATCAACGTCAAAGTCGGCGACTCCATCGCTCGCGACACGCTCGTCATCAGCGCCGACGAGCGAGTGCGCTTCACAGACTTCTTTGGCGACCGCCTCTGGGCGCCTGTCTTTGACATCCCACGCTTCGGCATCTGGTCGCTGATCACCGGCACGCTCGTCACCACCGCCGTCGCGCTGATGGTCGCGGTGCCGGCCGGCACGATCAGTGCTATCTGGCTCAGCGAATACTGCAACCCGGCGCTGCGCGAATGGATCAAGCCCACACTCGAACTGCTGGCGGCCGTGCCGACTGTGGTATACGGATACTTCGCACTGCTTGTTGTCACGCCCCTGCTCCAGCGGCTGTTTGGATTGGTCGGATACGATCTTGACGGATTCAACATGCTTTCCGCCGGGCTGGTGATGGGGATCATGATCATTCCTTACATCGCGTCGCTGTCGGAAGACGCGATGCGCGCAGTCCCGATGCAGATGCGCGAGGGCTCGTACGCGATGGGCGCGACACGATTCCAGACAGCCGTGCGGGTGCTGATCCCGGCGGCGCTGTCGGGGATGACGGCGGCGTACATCCTGGCGATCAGCCGTGCGGTCGGCGAGACGATGATCGTCGCGCTGGCGGCCGGGCTGCAATCCAAGTTCACACTCGATCCCACCGAGTCCGCCGCCACAATCTCCGCCGCGATCGTGCAGGCAGTGATGGGCGATCTGCCGCACGAATCCACCGCGTACCGCGCCGTGTTCGCCGCCGGGCTGGGGTTGATGATCATCACCCTCTTCTTCAACATTGCCGGACATATGCTCCGCAAACGCTATCGCGAGGCATATTGATGACCGAACCGACGCCGCCCACACCCGACGCCCCGATGCGCGATGTCGCCGCGCTGCGGCGCAATATCGCATCGCGAAAGCGCGCCGATAAATCGTTCTTCATCAGCGGAGCATTGATCATCTTCGTCTCACTGGGGATTCTGGCAGTCCTTTTCGGCAATCTGCTGAGCGAGGGTTGGCCGGCGCTGACGCAAACGTATTACACCAAGGCCGACAAGTCCGGCTTTGGGCGCGACGATCTTGGCGGGGAGATCACCCGCGTAGGCGACGGCTGGACGGTGCAGATTCCACTCGCGACGCTCAGCGACATCAAGGACAGCGACGTCAGCAAAGGTCTGGTCGGGAAAAAGGTCGGAATCGTAGGCCGTCTTCGTGGCGGGGCGATACCGCAAATTATCGTCCGCGAGATCGGGCTTGCGGACCAGATCGCGGCTGCGGACATCACCGGCACGCTGGAGCGCACTCAGACCCCACCCGCCAAGCCCGGCGATGAGGCGGAAGTCGTCTACAACATCCTTCCCGGCCCGCTGGCGGTGAATGTCGATAAAATACCGGCCGAGGAAAAGTCAGCATTGGTCTCCGGCACACCTGTTGCCTTCAAGATGGACGACCGCGTAAAAGAAGGTCGCTTCACCGCGCGATCGGTTTCGCCGCTGATCACTAAGAATTTTTTCACGTCATTTCCGTCGCGCAACCCCGGCGAGGCGGGCATTCTGTCGGCGTGGGTGGGCACACTGCTGGTGATGCTCGTGACGATGCTCGCCGCGATCCCCCTGGGCGCGGCGGCGGGTATCTATCTGGAAGAATACGCTCCGAAGAATCGGCTGACATCGATCATCGAGATCAACATCGCCAACCTCGCCGGCGTGCCCTCGATCATCTGGGGCCTGATGGCGCTCGGCCTATTTGTCTACACGCTGGCGCTCGGGCGCAGCGTGCTCACAGCGGGGCTGACCCTCGGGCTCCTGGTCTTGCCGATTGTCATCATCGCGACGCGCGAGGCGATCCGCTCGATCCCCAATACGATCCGCGAGGCGTCGATTGGCCTGGGCGCGACCAAGTGGCAGACGATTCGATACCACATTTTGCCTTACTCGATGCCCGGCATCCTGACCGGGTCAATCATCGCGATGAGCCGTGCGATCGGTGAAACCGCGCCGCTGGTGACCATCGGCGCATTGACGTTCATCGCGTTTCTGCCGCGCAGCCCGATTCCGCCGATTCAACGTGAAATCAGCGTCGAGCAGCAGTCGACGTATGATCTGGCGGTCGCGAAAGATCCGAGCACGCCGCCGCCGCAGCCGCAACTGCACTTCACCGGCGGGGAGTGGCTGACCAGTGAATTCACCGTAATGCCGATCCAGCTTTTCCAATGGGTCTCGCGCCCCCAGCTTGAATTCCATCAGAACGCCGCCGCGACCGGCGTGGTGCTGCTGGCGATGACGCTGACCTTGAATGGACTGGCGATTTTTCTGCGATTCCGGCTTCGCCGCAATCTGAAATGGTAGCGCTTAGAGAGAACTCACGAAGATGACCGCCACCGCAACCCCCGGCAATCTCAAGTTCACCGCAACGCCCCCGACGGAAGTGCTCGGGCCGGTGAAGGCGCGCGTGAAGGACTTCAGCTTTCATTATGCCAATGGTTTTCAGGCTCTGAAGTCGATTAATCTCTCAGTTGCGGAAAACCAGGTCACTGCATTGATCGGGCCCAGCGGCTGCGGCAAAAGCACGCTGCTGCGGTCGTTCAATCGGATGCACGATCTGTACGCGCGGAATCGTTATCACGGGGAGATCATCCTCAGCCCGGAGAACATCAACCTTGTCGGACCCGAGCTAGATCCGATCGAAATCCGGATGCGCGTGAGCATGGTGTTCCAGAAGCCCAATCCGTTTCCCAAGAGCATCTTTGAGAACGTCGCGTTCGGGCTTCGCGTGCGCGGCGAGCGTAATAAGGCGTATGTGAACCAGCGCGTCGAGGAATCGCTGCGCGGCGCGGCCCTTTGGGACGAAGTGAAGGACCGGCTCGACCAATCCGGCCTGGCGCTTTCCGGCGGACAGCAGCAGCGGCTATGCATCGCGCGGGCACTGGCGACGGACCCGGAGATTCTGCTGTTCGACGAACCGACGGCCGCGCTCGATCCGATCTCGACGACCAAGGTTGAAGACCTCGTGGTGGAACTCAAGAAGACGGTCACGATCGTCATCGTCACGCACAACATGCAGCAGGCCGCCCGCGTCGCGGACTACACGGCCTTTATGTATCTCGGTGAATTGATTGAATTCGACGTCACCAACAAACTGTTTACCACGCCCACCAACCCGATGACCGAGCAATATCTCACCGGGCGGTTCGGGTAATCGCCGGCGCTGTCCGCGCTTCTTGTCCAGCCCGCACCATTTCGCAGCACGCGCATTGAGCACCGACCGCGAGCGGTCTGGCTAAACTTTTGGGAGATCGTCAGTACCATCCGGCTTGGTTTTTTCGGGGTTGCGCTTAGAATCGCGAACCGAGCGATATGCCGTCTGTCTGTCTTTATTTCCAGCTGCACCAGCCGTATCGCCTGCGGCGATACTCGGTATTCGATACCGACCGACATTATTTCGACGACTTTAAAAACGCCGAAATCCTCCGCAAAATCGCCGCCCGCTGCTATCTGCCGACGAACCAGGTGATTCTAGATCAGATCCGCGAACACGACGGCCGGTTTCGTGTGGCGTATTCGATCTCCGGCGTGCTGCTCGAGCAGTTCGAGGAACACGCCCCCGAGGTGCTCGCCAGCTTCAAGAAACTCGCCAGCACCGGGTGCGTTGAGTTTCTGAACGAGACTTATTACCACTCACTTGCGTTCCTCTATTCGCGCGAGGAATTCCGCCAGCAGGTGGACCTGCATCGCAAAAAGATCAAGCAGCTCTTCAACATGGACGCGCGGGTCTTTCGCAATACAGAGCTGATCTACAACAATGAACTCGCTCAGTTCGTCGCCCACATGGGTTATGACGGCTGCCTCGCCGAGGGGGCCGACAGCGTGCTGGGGACGCGCAGCCCCAACGTGGTTTACGAACCGCCCAATGGCGCGAAAATCAAGCTGCTGCTGAAGAACTATCGTCTGAGCGATGACATTGCATTCCGCTTCAGTGATAAGACCTGGGAACAGCACCCACTGACGGCCGAGAAATTTGCGGACTGGGTGTCCCAGATCGATGGCCACGGAAACGTCTGCAATCTATTCATGGACTACGAGACATTTGGCGAGCACCAGTGGGCCGACACAGGCATCCTGGAATTCCTCAAACACCTTCCCGGAAATCTGCTGAGCAAGCCGCAGACCAGGTTCCTCACACCCACTGAGGTGGTGGACACTTTTGCGGCCGTGGACCAGGTGGATGTGGCGCACATCACCAGTTGGGCCGACAGCGAGCGCGATCTATCCGCCTGGCTTGGCAATGCGATGCAGTCGAACGCGCTGCACGAACTGTTCAAGCTGGAAGGGCTTCTCCGAGAACGCGGCGACGAGCAATTGCTGGCCGACTGGCGCAAGCTCGGATCGAGCGACCATTTCTATTACATGTGCACCAAGTTCTGGGCCGATGGCGAAGTGCATCGGTATTTCAGCCCTTACGAGAGCCCGTATGACAGCTACATCAATTTTATGAATGTGCTGGATAACATCGGCGCCAGAGCCCGCGGATAACCAGCCGACCTGCCCTCTTCCGTCTTCACCTCGATCAACGCGGGCACCGTCGTCCGGTAATCGCCATCCCTGTGACAAGTTGTCGATAAAATGCCGCAAGATCGTCGCCTATGCGCTAATGCGGGCGCTTCAAACGCCGATCTACAGAGGGTCAGCCAGTGGAAGCAAGACTTATGAATCGTACAAGCAGTGATAAAGTCCGCTCCAGTCGGATCTCGGACGTCGATCGGCTCCAGATTCTGGATCGGCTCGACGTCCAGGATCGCTCCAACCCCGCCAGGAACAAGCGCACCGGACAGCGCGTGGTCTACCGGAAAAACGATGTCGCTGTCCGCGTGTATCACCCCGGCGGCTCCGCCACGTCGTGCCTGGTCGCAACGCGCAACCTTTCCTCCGGCGGCGCGTCGTTTCTCTATGAAGGCTTTTTGCATCGCGGCACCCGCGTCGAGATCGTCCTGCTGCGCCGCGTCGGCGGCCATGACGTGGCGCGGGGCGTGGTTACGCATTGCGAACTGATCGCACGCAACGCACATCTCGTGGGCGTGAAATTTGAGACGCGCATCTTCCCCAAAATTTATCTTGATCCCGAGGAATGGGGAATCCTGGACGTCGTCCACCTCGACGACGAGCGCAAGGCGGCGATGGTCTCGAACTTGATGGTCGTGCTCTGCTCGGAGCGCGAGACCCAGCCGATCGTCAACACCGGCACGCTATACCAGTAAGCGGGTCATGGCGGCCGGCCCCAAGAAAGCGTTCGCGCTGCGCATCGAGCCGAGCCTGTGGGATTCGCTCGAGCGCTGCGCGGCAGCCGATTTGCGGAGCGTCAACGCCCAGATCGAATGCCTGCTGCGCGAAGCGCTCCAGCGACGCGGCGTAAAATTGAAGG
>JACMML010000057.1 GCA_014379105.1 Phycisphaerae bacterium | reverse complement strand
TGGCAAAATCGGTGGACATAAGTTTCAAGCGGTAAATTCAAGCTCTGAATCAAGCAGCGGACCAAGCTGCGGGGTCAAGCCAGCGGCGGCGGGATTGTGGGCGCGTATTTGCCCAGCAGCGTTCGCAGTTCAGGATAGAGATTCAGCAGGTCCGCAACCGCCTGCAACGCAGTGCCTTCGCCGAACCGTTGCCGCGCGGCCGATTCGTTGCCGAGCCGGTCATACGCCACCGCGACCAGCGCGTGCGCCTCGCCAACGCGATGCCCGAGCCCGGCGCGCATCAGCGGGAGATTGTTCTCAAACAGCGCCGTCGCCTCGCTGGAATGTCCGGTCTTAATATCGCGATACAGCTCCACCAGCCGCAGCGCCGCGATGATCGGCGCTTCCGGCGGCGCGATGGGGGCATCGACATCGAGCTTGCGCATCTCCGCCTCCACGCCGCCGCGGTCGATGAGCCGGCGTAGCTCGTTGATCGCGCTGTCGGCGTCATAGAGATGATCGCTGTGCAGCATCGCCATCGCCCGTCCCAGCTTCACTGCTATGCTCGATGTGCCGGCGATGCGTTCAGTCTGGACGAGTTCGTTGAATGCGATCAGGCAATCCTCAAACCGCAGCAGCCGCGAGAGTGTCGCGCCAAGCAGAAAAATCGCCCGCAGCCGGTTTTGCTCGGTGCGCATCGGCGACGCCATCAGCCATTGCAGCCGCAGCCCGGCATCATGGTGGCGGCGTAGTGCGACGAGGTCTTCAATCTGGCTTAATGCCACCGTCTCGGTGCGATACGCCCGAACCATCCACCAGAACACTGCAAAACTGGTGAAAAACGCCAGTCCGATGATTGTCACCAGCGCGATTCGGACGTGCAAATCGATCGGCAGGACCGCCACCACCATCCCCGCCACCAGAAACCCCAGCCCGGTGCCGGGTCGAAATATGCCGAGCCCCGGGCGCGGGCGGCTCGCGGCGATCAACCCTTTGATATCCGGCAGCAGGCTGGGCACCGGCGGCAGGACGGCCGGGGCAATAACCGTGGCGGGATTCATCGTGTTGGGCAACTGCATCGTCAAGCCTAACTGTAGCGGATTTGTGAACCTGCGACCATGATGCTAGAGTGGATTCAACCGCCGCGCCAGCCGCCGTCCAACAGGGAGACGGCGGAAAAATTTGGAGACTCACATGCAGATGATTGAAGCCGTCATTAAGCCACAAAAGCTGGACGAAGTGAAGAACGCGCTCGGCGAGATCGGCATCCTCGGCGCCACCGCCTCAGAAGTAAAAGGCTTCGGCCGCCAAGCCGGCCACACCGAGCGCTATCGCGGCGCGAAGATGGACATCGGCTTCGTGCCCAAGGTCCTGCTGCGCGTGTGCGTCAAGGACAGCGAAGTGCAGGCCGCCATCGACACGATCATCAAGTCCGCCCGCACCGGCGAAGTAGGCGACGGCAAGATCTTCGTCTGGCCGGTCAGCAGCGTCGTCCGCATCCGCACGGGTGAGAAAGACGAAGCGGCGCTGTAATCGCGTCGGCTGCGTTCGATCCACATTCGGTAATCAATCCATTCCCGCGCTGATTTTCAGCGCGTGGAATGGCTATTTGGTGTGGGACACGCGAAACGCTACCTCAGTGCTGGACAATCCCCGATAATGATATGGCGACTCAGGGTTTAACGTGACCTGTAGTTATCTTCGGGTTATAAAGGAACTGCCATGAAAGACAGAATCACTGTCGATCCCGGGATTCATTTCGGCAAGCCCTGCATCGCGGGCACGCGAATTCCCGTTGGAAGTGTGCTCGAACTAGTCCGGGAGGGTCTGGGTTTCGACCAGATAATCCGCGACTATTACCCGGACCTTGAACGGGACGACGTGCGTGCCTGTGTGCAGTACGCGATTGATGTCTTGGCGGCGGAAGATATTCATCTGGCTGTCACTCCATAAAAATCCCACCCATGAAGTTTCTTGCCGATCAGGATGTCTATAACGCGACGATCATCTTTTCACGAGACATTGGGCATGAAGTCGTAACTGCCGCCCAGCTCGGCATGGCCAAGGCGAAAGATGTCGAGTTACTCCGCGCGGCGCACGATCAACACCGGATACTTGTCACCCGCGACCGAGATTTCGGAGCTTTGGTATTCGTTCAGGCATCGGGGCCTGGGGTGATCTACCTTCGAATCCTGCCCTCGACGCAGCAAGCAGTTCACGCCGAACTCGCGCGTGCTCTGATCCTCTACACCGAACAGCAACTACGTACGTCGTTTGTGGTCATCGAACCCAACAGGCATCGCATTCGGAAGGTATGACACTCACCCCCCATCCGGTCACTCCCCGCACCTACTCACCCATCCACCAACAACACTTCCGAAGGAATCACCCGAAACACTTCTTCAGTACTCGACAATCCGCGCGCCACTTTCAGCAGCGCGGCGTTGCGGAATTCCAGCATGCCGGCGGCGATGGCTTTGTCGCGGATGTCGCGGGCGGTGTGGCCTTCGGCGATCATGGTGCGGATGTCGCGGGTCATGGACATCACCTCGAACACCGCGGTGCGGCCGGTGTAGCCGGTCATCTGGTTGCTTTCGGCGGGGCGGGGGGCGTACAGCTTTTTGCCTTCGCCGGGAGCGAGATATTTCTGAACGTCCTCGAATGTCCCGGGGGCGCTGCTGACGTCAAACTCCAAGCGGCTCGCCGGATCGAGCGTACGCAGAAGCCGCTGGGAGATGATCCCGCGCAGCGCGACTGATAGAAAATGATTCGGCACGTTGTACGCCCGCATCGATTGGATTCCCGCGGCGGCGGTGGGGGCGTGGAGCGTCGCGAGCACCAGAATGCCGCTGTTGGCGGCGTGGACGGCGGTGCGGGCGGTCTCTTCGTCGCGGATCTCGCCGATCATGATGATGTCCGGGCTCTGCCGCAGCACGCTGCGCAACAGCTCGGCGAAGCTCATATTGATGTGCGGATTCACCTGCGATTGCCGCAGGCCGTCGACCGCGTATTCGATCGGGTCTTCAATCGTGTTGATCTTGTGACGGCCGTCATTGAGCTGCATCAGTGATGAATACAGCGTGCTGGTTTTGCCCGAGCCAGTCGGTCCGGTGATCAGCACGAGCCCGCCGGGGCCGGTGATCATCTGGCGATACTCGGCGAGCTGGATCGGATCGAAGCCCAGTTTCTCCAGATTAAGCAGCGACTGATTGCGGATCAGCAGGCGGATCGCCATGTCTTCGCCGTACATGGTGGGGATGGTGTTGATTCGTAGATCGACCGAGTCGCCGTCGTCGGCTTTGTAGATCCAGCGCCCATCCGCGGGCTTGCGGCGGTCGTTCAGGTCCATGCCCGCCTGGTTGCGCAAGTGCGAGAGAATCCGCCGGCCGACATCCAGCGGCTCGACGCTGATCGGCAGGATGATTCCCAAATGCCGCACCATCGCGGCGATATGCTGCTCGTTGCTGACGATAAACAGATCGCTGGCGCCCATCGCCACGGCGTGGTCGATCAGCCGGCTCAGCGCTTTTTCCGGCGGGAGTTTGCTGATGTCGATCATCAGGGGTCGATTGCTCACGCCTTGCCTCCGAGCGCTTCGCGGGCGGCGAGTTCGTTGTCGCAGGTGGGGACGACTTTGTTGACCTTCAGCAGATCAAACACCTGCTTGACCGCCGGCTGCAGGCGGTAGATCGCGATGCCCCCGCCGGCATCGCGGCAGGCTTTTTGCGAGCCGATCAGCCATCCCACGGCGCTGGAATCCACATACGGCACGCCGCCGACATCCAGCACCAGCCGGAATGTCGCCCATGCCGGGCCGAGCGTGGCTTCGAGTGGATTCTTGCCGTCGACGCTAAAATCCAGCGCGGTGATCGCCCCCTCGACTACCAGCTTTACAAACCCGTCGCGCTCGATGCCGCCTAGCGAAATCTTCATAAATCCACGTCCGCTCTGAAGGAAAACTACGTCGGCGAATAGTTTACCGATGCCGACGCGGTTGCCAACTCAAGCGGCACAGTCTTGAGCGGAGGAGGGATCAATCTGATTTGTTAAGCCAGGCGATCAGGTCTCATCCATCGCGTCGCGCTGCACGTCCTGGCCGTGGGCGCGCTCGAAGGTCTGGATATCGCTGAACTCACCGGTCGCCTTTCGCACGGCGTAGAGCTTCTTGCCGGCGCTGCTGCGGTGGGTCGTGCGCCTGACCTTCTTGGTAGACTTCTTAACCGCCTTTTTAGACGCCTTCTTCGAAGACTTTTTCACCGCTTTTTTCGCGGACTTTTTGCCTGATTTTTTGGCCGATTTCTTCGCTGCTTTCTTAGCCATCTTGCGTTCCTCGTTGGTTAGAGCCGGGTTATAGCCGGTGGAAATCTAGCACGGACGGGTGCGGAGAAGAAAAAATTTCTTGTTTCACAACCGCCGTTTTCTCGTGCGGCCGCATCGGGCAATGCCCTATCATGCTGATAACTCTTACCGAGGTACGCCCATGATGCCACGTCTTCTCATTCTCGCCGTCACGTTCGTGTTCAGCTCTTCAATGGCAATCGCCCAGAGCTACGCGGTTGACCCGGTCCATAGTTCGATCGGTTTCAAGGTGAAGCACCTGGAGACATCCAACTTCCATGGCCGATTCAACAAAGCGCAAGGCGAAGTAAAACTCGAATCCGGCGCGCCGGTTTCGGTGCACATGAGCGTGGATGTCGAAAGCATCGACACCGCCAACAAGAACCGCGACGCCCACCTCATCGGCCCGGATTTCTTCGCCGCCAAGGATTTTCCCGACATCACGTTCAAGAGCACGTCGGTGAAAAAGTTGGACGACACGACGTTTGAAGTCGCCGGCGACTTAACGCTGCACGGCGTGACCAAGCCGCTGACCGTCAAGCTCGTCAAGACCGGCTCCGGCCAGAACATGCAGAAAAAGGAGATCGTCGGATTCGAAACGTCCTTCTCCATCAAGCGCAGCGATCACGGCATGACCGGCTACATCGACAAAGGCATTGGCGACGAAGTCACGCTCAACATCAGTGTGGAATGCGTCAAGCAATGAGCGCGATGAGCGGAATCGAAAACGCGCACCTGTCGCAAATGTAGCATTCCGGCGACGTAACCTCATCGCCGGCCAAGATTTGACGATGCAACAAACCGCGCACAGGTGCGCCGGTTGTTGCACGATGATTCCGCGCACGCGTCTCCGCCGGTTTCGCAGCGCGGCGCCCCTTCAAATGGCAATGAGCTTTCCCCCCCCCGTCACCTTTGATCCCCATTACAATCGGTAGAGCCCATGCACGTGTTAATTTTTGCATTAGAAAAAAAATGAAAATACTATCGTGAAGATCGCGAACCCCAGCACGTCCGGGAAAATTACCCATTCTCTGCAAGAAATCCCGTGCGCGATAAATCAGGCCCCAAGCCAATCTCTCTGGCTGGCCCGCCGCGCTCATCGGCTGGCCTGCCAATCTCTTTGGCTGGCCTGCCGCGCTCATCGGCAGGGCTGCCAATGACTTCGGCTGGCCCACCCAACTTTTTGGCTAGCTCACCAAACATTTCAGTCGCCCGGCCGCCCGATGTGTTTCGCCATCACAGCCTCCCCCGCGCCGCCGCCCGACAGCAGGCGATCAAGACCAACGCGACCGCAATGACCTTGCCCCACCACGGGAACTGGTTCCACATGATCCACAACACGTCGAAGACGAAGTAATGCGGATCGGGCTGCGTGGCTGGGGCGGTAGTGGGCATTAGCTTTTGTAGGGTGGATTTCAACCCACCATTTTTCTTGGCAGGTTTGCAATACATGGTGGGATGAATCCCACCCTACGAAACTATCGCGGCGCTAATTCAATACTGGTGTATCGCCATCTATCCTTACCGACATACGCTACTTCGACGACAAAATCGTTCCGCATTTGACCTCCAAAGCTGTTTTGCGCGTCGACCCATCCGACGCAGCGGTACTTTCCGCTTCCAAGGTCGGTCACACACTTTGCCGGATCTTGATAATCGCCCCACACGCTGCCGAAGTCGGCACTGCTGGGAGACTTTAGATTCTGCGTTACAAATTCTTTCGCCATCCCCCACGCCAAGACTTTATTATGTTCTAGCTTGGCAGACGGGGGCTTCGCAGAATCAGAAGCTGACGATCCTCCGGATTGTGTTGGGGAATTACCCTTGTCGCCACTGTTAATGTAGACCGCAACTCCAACAATGATGAGGATAATCACAAGGCAGCCAGCAGCGAAGGACCCTTCTTGCTCAACCGGGGCACCGCATCCCGGGCATGATTGCGCCTT
Organism: Phycisphaerae bacterium; assembly: GCA_014379105.1. Lineage (GTDB taxonomy): Bacteria > Planctomycetota > Phycisphaerae > Tepidisphaerales > Tepidisphaeraceae > JACMML01. The sequence goes on along the minus strand of JACMML010000057.1, from coordinate 1,108 downwards.
CGAACTTACTTTGGAGCCACATTCCTTACAATTCCTGAGCGCCATGAGCTTCCTCCTCATTTCTACATCTTCTGCACATGCTTCTCCTCCAGAAATTCCTGACAGTGAGCAGCTTGATGACTCGTCCGGGGCGTTAGTGCGAGCTATCGCATTCTCGTTTGCTACAGCGATAATTCCCCGCGGATCAATTGGTGAATACTGTCGCCTCCGATCAGCATACAGCCTGTGCTTTCAGCTAGAGCAATCGCCGCGGTCGTGAAAGAACTGTTTGTGACCACAATACAATGATGGCATTTACGATGAGCCATTCCGGCGTAGACTTCCTGGACCGCCGAGTTGCCGACAGCACCCTGATGTCGCTTTGCCTGTATGGCAAGACGCAGCGGACCTTTGCAGGCAACAACATCCACGCCCTGATCTCCGCTGGCACCCACGGTCTCGGCAGAATATCCAAGATGGGTAAAAATGTCCGCGACATATCGCTCGAATTCATCTGGATACAGTCGTCCTGGATCGATATTTAACAGGCGGTTTGTCGCCGCCTCATGGCGGTGCGCAGCGCTATTCAGGACGCTTTGAATGGAAGCGAGGTGCTGCTGCGCAAGGGCGACAGATTGGGCTCGCTCCTTGCGCGTCCGTTGTGAAACATTCAGTCGAGCCTTGGCACTTTCCAGCTCACGCGTGCGGATTTGCACACGATTTACGTCATCTTCGCCGGCTTTGGAACGAAAGACATAGAACGCCGCTCCGCCGAAGATCGCATAAGCGAATATGAGGCCCGCTAATAAGACGGGCAGCCCCGCATCCACGACGAATATCTGGACCATCGCTGATACAAACGCAGCCGCACTTCCCGCAATCAGCATGGCAACCCAAGCAGGTATGCCGGTGCGCGCAATAGCTAATCGTATGGATTGTATGCGGACTTGACGGCTGGCTTGTTTAAGGTCTGCTATTGCGTTCCGCTCGGAAGCTTTCGCATCGGACAAGCCGCTGGTTGCAGTTGCGAGTAGTTCCTCCGTCGTCATTGCGCGAGCGGTTCTTTGCTGCTGATGGTGAACATGACCGTCGCTCGGCAGTGGCGGATTGGCGGCGCCGGCTCGTCGAT
>JACMML010000004.1 GCA_014379105.1 Phycisphaerae bacterium | reverse complement strand
GGCGACGATGGGGCACGTCTTCTTCGCGGTCTTTACGCTCTTCAGCATCGCCGCGATGCACCTGATCGGCCCGGTGCTCACCAGCACCGCAATAGGCTCGGAGCGGCTGAACCGCACGCTGGACGTGCTGCTGATGACGCCGATCAGCTCCTGGCAATTGGTGACTGGCAAACTCTTCTCGCGGCTATTCACCGCACTGGTGCTGATCGGACTCTCGCTCCCAGTGCTGGCGATCGTGCGCCTGCTCGGCGGCGTGGAACTGGAAGACATGTTCGGCGCACTGGCGCTGGCGGCGTGTGTTGCGCTGTCGTCGGCGGCGATGGGGTTGCTGCTGAGTTGCTGGATGAAGCGCGCCTGGGCGGTCATCCTCATGTGCTATCTGCTGCAGGCCGCGATCTACTGCATTCTCCCGCTCACGATCGCGGTGCTGATCGCCAATTCGGGTGGGTCGAGTTCACGGTCGATGTGGGGATGGATTACGGTCTTCACCGCGAGCAACCCGCTGTTCACCGCCGCCACGCGCACCATGCCCGGTAGCGGCATGTTCGGCGGGTGGTGGGAGGCGTGCTACGTGCAGATCGGCTTCGCGGCATGCCTGACGATGCTGTCCGCGGTGATCGTGCGCCGGATCGGGCGCAAGCAAGCCGGTGGCCGGGGTGTGACGACCGATGCGCCGCCGACGCCAGCGCCCCACCATCTCGTCCCAGCCGATCTTGCCCCGGCTGATCTTGCGGTTCCACCGCCGCTCCCCAGCGAGCCTTATTTAAGCACGCGCTCAAACGCCACAAGCAAACCCATCTCGTCACGGGCCGTCAGCAATTCGCCAATCCTCTGGCGCGAGCTGCGTCAGCCGCTTTTTCCTAAACTGTGGCAGCGCGTCGTCGCGGTGATCGCCGTGCTGGGAAATCTGATCTTCTCCTACTTCGCATTCGGCTTCGATCGCAGCGGCGTCGGCGACGAAGATGTACATATCGGCTACGCATTCATCCTCCACACGCTGCTGACACTGATCGCTGTTGTGCTCTCCTCAACCGCGATCGCCACGGAAAAAGAGAGCGACACCTGGACGCTGCTGATCGTGACGCCGGTGAGCGGGGGATCGGTGGTGCTGGGCAAATTCTTCGGTGTCTTCCGCCGGTTGTTCTGGCCGTGGCTGCTGGTGGTTTTTCACTTCCTGTTTTTCACCGTCTATGGCGTCCTATCGATCTGGTCGGCGCTGGTGGTCATCTGGGTCGCGCTGACGTTCAACATAGTCTGGATCGCGACAGGCCTGTATCTGTCCCTGCGCCTGCGCCGCGTGACGAGCGCGGTGGTGACGAACCTGCTGCTGGTGTTGACGGTCTACGCGGCGATCCCAATCCTGATCGCCGTCGCCAGCCCGCGACGGCTTTGGGAAGAGTATGATCCGAGCGAGCTGTGCTACTACTGGCTGCCGTATTGGTATCTCGGGTTTGGCATCGACGAGATATCGTCCGGCAGTCGATCTGTGCTAGACCACGGCAACACGTTCAACGTCCCGGTTGTAATTCAGCAGTGGCCGATCGTTTACTTCATCCATTTCGCGTTAATTTCCGGGCTGGTGCAGGTGCTGATCTCCTGGGCCATTCTTTGGTTTGCCAGCACGCGTTTCGACAAGATCGTCGGACGGGCCCGCGGGTAATTCGAGGGCAGAGCTCCGCGCATGTGTCTATTTGGAGCCAACACCCGTTGGAAGCCCGTGCCACGAATTTTGCCCCGATTCAATCCATCGGCGGCGGCGGGGACAGACGGGTTGGCGACGCCGGGGCGTCGCGGCGGAGGCGCTTCAGCACCGCATCCAGGCGCTGCTTCACTTCCGGCGGCTGATCTGCCGACGCCGACTCCAGCACGCCGATTATCGGCGATCCCATATTTGCCAGCGCCGCCTCGGCGGACTCGCGGTGCTTCCAGTCGTCGGCATTGAGAAGCTTGATCTGCGCCTTGGCTTTTTCCACCACCGATTCGGACGGGAACGGCTGCGGATTTACATATTCCCGCAGCGCCGCCACCGGCACCTCAAGTGACAGATCGCCGATCAGCCGCGCCGTTACATGGGGCGCGGCGAGCGTGCCGCGGAATGTGCTCTGGTCGAACAGCGTGATGACCACCTCGGACGATCCCTCATCGCTACGCGTGATGCCGCGAATCTCAGCGGCATTGAGGTCCAGCGTGTCAAACGGCGTGTTGAGCTTGAGCTTGCCTTCAAGTCGTGTCGCGACGACGTCGCCGCCGACCATCGCCAGCGTCGGCACGCCGACGCCAATGTCCTCGGCCAGCGCCTTAAATTGCACGCGCGAAATCGACGCCAGCGCGAACGGCACCTTGGCCGAGCCGTCGGAACTGCTCAGCGCCAGCGTCCACTGCGGATTCGCCAGAATGCCGGAGATTTTTGATCCATCGTACAGATACACGTCATGGGCGTTACCCGCGGTCTGCAGGACAACCGCCGCGACGCTCTGAGGCTTGATCTTAATCGCCCCGTACCGCGTGACGAATTCGATCGGCGAGTCCGGCTGTGCGATGAGGCACCGCTCGCCGGAACGAAGAAAGACCATCGGTTGCGTAAATTGCCACTCCGGCACTTCGGCGCCGCCGGTGCGATAGCCGACGCGGGCGATCTGCGACAGCGGTACCTGCGTCGTCTGTCCGTTGGAGAGCAGGATGGGGATTGCTTGCGCGGCGAGACTGCCGCCGAAGATTTCGCCATCCGCGGTGACCAGGAGCTGGCGCGGGCGGGTGTCGCCGACATTTAGCAGGCAGACGACTTTGCTCGCCGGCAGCGTGATCGGGCCGAAATCGGTGGCGAGTTGATAGGAGTCGATCTTCAGATCGCCGCGCATCTGGTCTCCGCCGCGGAGTTCGATGATGTCGGTGGTTTCCCCGCGCAGCACCTCGCGGCCGGAGATGGAGGTGGATGCGATGCCCGCGATATTGACGATACTCTTGCGCACGTCCGGGGGAAGGTCCGCCAGCAGCTTGGGTTCGCGCATCTGCTGAAACCACGTGTTGCCGGCCTCGGAATTGTCGAACGATCCGTGCCAGCCGACCAGCGCGGCTTTATCCTTCGCCGGCACCTTCAGCGCCAGATTCGCCTGCACCATGTTGTTGCCGGGCGTGTAGCGGATGGTGGGGGCGATCTTCGCTCCCTTACCCGCCCACAAGCTCATCGCCGCCCGCCCGGACCCGAGATCGGCCATCCATCCAAGCTGCGTCTTCTTTTTCGGGTCCTCCATGATCGTCGCGCTGTTGACGCCGAAATTGGTGTTGGACATCAATTGCAGATTGAGCTGGATCTCGCGATCGGTGGGGTTATCAAAAACGTCGATGACGCGCGCCAGGCCGGTTTCTTCGTCAAACTTGAAGCGCCGCTGGTGGCGGATCGGGGTGTTGTTGGGCATCAGGCTGATAATCACTTCGCGCGTCTTGTCATCCACCGTGGCCTGCTGGTTCTGCTGTCGCGGCGTCTGCCCGTTGATTGTGATCATCCCGGCTTGCGAAAACGCCGGCTGATTTCCCTGCTGCTGAAGTTGTCCCTGGTACTGCACGATCCACTGGTTGCCGTTGTTGTCGGCGGCCTGGTACGGCAACTGCACCTGTTCGGCCTTTGCGACGCCGCCGGTGAGGAAGCCGACGGAAAATATGAGCGCGCTAGCGATGCCAGGGGTGCGATGTTTCATGGGTGACTCACTGGTTGGACGCTCGATCGGTTCACAAGTTCCCGGCATCATACGGGCGAAGCCGCCGAATAGAACCAAATCGAGAATTGGAATGTTGATGCCAAATCAGGCGCTAAGGGCCAGTCCGGCGGTGAATGAAGATCGTCTCCCCGCTGGCATGGCGCAGGTCGCCGGTGACACACGCGCAAATGGCGGCCGCGACGTCCGCAGGGTCGAGCGTGTGATCGCGCGGCAAAACCTGCTCACTGGCGATCGCCCGAAGCATGCTCGTCTCCACGCCCGCGGGCGCGATCGCGTGCAGGCGGATTCCGTGAGCGTCCCCTTCCTTAGCCAACGAGCGCGTGAACATATTCACCGCCGCCTTCGCGGTGGCATACGCGCTGAAACCGGGGAAGGGATCGCGCGACGCTTCGGACGAGACATTGACGATCACCCCGGATTTCCGCGCCACCATGCCCGGCCAGACCGCGCGGCAGAAGTGATAGACCGCCGACAGGTTAATCGCTATCACGTCGTCCCAAATCGTCGGCGTCGTCTGATCGAACGGCAGCAGCGGTGCGTATCCCGCGTTATTCACAAGCACATCGATCCGTCCAAACCGGGCGATTGCCTGCTCGACCGCCGCGCCGATCCGCGCCGGATCGCGGACGTCGCAGGAGATCACCAGCGTTTCGCCGGCGCATAAGGATGCGGTTTCCGCCAACTCGTTGTTGGACCGCGCGATCAGCACACACGAAGCGCCGCCGGCAGACAACTGAATCGCCGTCGCCCGCCCGATCCCGCGGCCGGCACCGGTGATGATGGCGGTTTTTGGGTTAGTCATGCAGGCGTTCCGTTAACGTATGATTACAACCTTAAAATCAATACCTGTCAGCCGTTTGCTTCGTAAACACTCAATCCCCTCACGGCATGAACTCCGTGACTTTCCACCCCGGCCCTTCAAGCACAAGCAGGATGCCGAGCCACACCTGCACGGCGATCGCGGTGATCATTGGGGCGGCTAGTAGAACGAGTATGAGCTTGCTGCGCCGCGCGGCGGCGGCGGCGAACAGAAGTAGAAGCGAGTCGGCGATGATGACCACGCCGGTGACGACGTGAGCGAAGCGGCGGGTGAGGCTTGGGTCGTGCTCGTTTAGTGGGAGCGTGATCGCCCGCCGAAGGGTTTCGACATCGCGTGTGCCCTCGGCGATTGTCAGATACCACAGGCCGAGTGCGCTGGTGAGGATCAGAAGGAAGGTTGTCAGCAACCAAAAGCGAGCGGCCGGGGGTCGGCGGGTGTGATTCAGCGACCGCACATGCTCGCTGGGCGCAAGCAATTGACGCGGATCGTTGATCGATCCGCCGGTTGGTCCAAACGCCACGGCGATCTGCTGCATGCCCGCGGATTCGTCGATATAGAGATCATCGGGCTGGGCCGCTGCGCGGAATGAGAGCCCGAGGCACACGCACGCCATCGCCAATGCGAACCCGGCCACGATCACATGCATCTGTTCGGCGCCCAGCGCCTCATCAAGCGCATCGCTTATCGGACCGGCCGGCAGGGAGGTGGGCAGGGTGCTTGCGCCTTCGCCGTGGACACCGATCTTGAAACCGTAGACCAGGTCCCCGCCATGGTGGGTGCCGACAAGGGTAAGCAGCAGGACAACGAGCAAACCGAGCTTGAAAAACAGTCCCAGCCGATCGCGCCACGTGTCGTTGCAGGCGATCCAGAAAGTAACCAGCAGGATCGACGCTCCGGTCGCGACCGAGAGCATCAAGAGGTGGTCTCGCAGGGCTTCTTTGGCGGGATTGGCGTCGTCCATTCCTGAAAGGCCATCGGGGACGACATCCGCCATCGCATAAAGCCCGCTGAAAGTCGCCGGGACGGCGAATATCGCCCCGATCAGCAGCATCCAGCGGCCAGCCCATCGGAACGACGACCGCCGCCAGCCGAGGAAGCTGAATACCTCGACCAGCGACCCGATCACCAGGAAAGCCAGCGGAAAATGCACCAGAGCGATGTGCCAGTTCGGGCGAATCAGCTCTTCCATGGGCAGCTCCTCTATCAGTTGATATGGGCAATGAATACCGGCAGTAGATACCGGCCGACGATGCTATTGGTTGCGGTAATTTACGCAATCGCCGGCCGCCCGAGTTCGGTATACCCAAACCCAATGTTCAGGATGCGCTAAGATTCGTTTAGTACGCTTAACGATACTCGCGGAACGGCTGTGGGTGAGTAATCTACCGTTTAACAAGAGGTGCACATGGAGACTGGGCATACCGAAGCACGCAAAATCATTGTTCACGCCAGTTCGAACGCCCCGCTGATGAGCGTAGCCGCCCAGTTGTTGAATGGCGCCGGCTTCAGCGTCTGCACGGCCGGGACGAGCGAAGAGGTCGTCAGCATGTCCACCCGCGGGCAGGCCGAGTTGATGATCCTCGGCGGGGACGAAAACAGCGTCGGCAATACGCTGGATCGCCTGGCAATGCTCCCCACTGATCAGCGGCCGCGCAGCGTCGCGATCCTCAGCAATGAAGGGGAAAGTGAGAACACGTTCCTCACCCGTAAACTCCCCGGCAGCCGCGTCCATATTTTCGCCTCCCCGGTTCACGCCTTCGGCCTGCTGAACCTCGTCAAGCGCCTTCGCCGCCGAGTCGTACAGGCGAACTAACTCGGGCAAATTGACCTGCCAGTTGATTCACTCGCCACTAATCGTCCCTCCTTCCCCGATCTTATTTGCCCCCCGGGCACGCCGGTGCTAATTTCAGGTGGCCGACAACCCCGGAGGTGTGGCAGAGCGGTTAATTGCGCCGGTCTTGAAAACCGGTAGGCCCGAAAGGGTCTCGGGGGTTCGAATCCCTCCGCCTCCGTTCGACTCGCATGTGCGAGTTGATGCGGCGTTTCAGAGACGAAGTTCGAAACTTTTTCCTTCAAATCCCGGCTGGAATAAGTTTACCCCGTGTCTGATATCAGACACAACCCGCTTTGATTATCCCTACGGCAGGATACCCTGCATTCTCGTTTTTGCCTTTTTTTGCTTCGCATTCTGGGAATTCGCCGCGCTCTGTGCACCCCGTACAGCCTCGGGCTGTTCGTCACCTCACGCCCTCGGCCCGCTCGGGAAGCCCTCGCGGCGACGCCCACGTGTCCGGGAGGATGGGAACATGTTAGCGAGCGAAGCGAGCCGGGATTAGTATGTCTGCATGGGGCATTATTCACCCTCTATAGTGCACGCTAAGCTTTTTGCATATTCCTCGAGAACTTCGCTTAAACAGGTTTAGCTATTTGTTCAACAGTCGGCCAACTTTCTCCTGCATTTTAAAATCACTTACCAGCACCCTTTCGTTTGGTGGCACGCGCCTGAATGAACGCTGCCTTTAGCAGGCCAAGGACAGTATCATTATTGACATTAACTCCGTTCTTAGCCGCCTCCGAAACCAGATGATCTACAATTTCGCTACGATGCAACCAACAACGCATCCACCCCCAGTGGTTCATCTTTGCTTGAAACTGCTCGCAATTGCAATCGGACGATGGTAAATAGCCAATCATTGCAATAAGCCAATGAAGCAAATCACCTGGCTTCAATTTTACTTCTAGCTTCGGAGGACATTTTTTGTTGCTGGATTGAATAGCGATATCATCTTCGTGGGTCATAATGTATCCAATCAAGAGCATACATCTTGCCGCGTCAATAAACTATCAGAAGCTATCAACCTTGGCCGGTTGCTGTCTGATTTATACGCTGACTGGATCGGCAATCGGTAAAATTTCTAGCGGCATTTTTTCGTGTATTCTACACGCACCGCGCCAGACATCGGTCTCTGTTAAATCAGAGGAAATTACGGCGGTCAATCCATCGTCACCGCAGATTTCCAAAACACTGCTGTCAGCCTCTTCTACTATGCGTCACCGCCCGACGCCGACGCGAGGGCTTCAGTCCTTTCCCAGGAAGTCGATCGCCTCCTTCATGATCTGCTTGTCCAGCGTCAGGTCAGCCACGGCCTTCTTAAGACGCGTGTTCTCGATCTCCATCTTTAAGCTTCTTCGCAGATTCCGACTTCATCCCGCCGAACTGATTCCGCCAGTGGTGAAACGTCTGCTCGCTGAT
>JACMML010000056.1 GCA_014379105.1 Phycisphaerae bacterium | reverse complement strand
GCCAGAAGCGGGCCGACGGCACGGATCACTCGTGTCAGCTCCGGATCAAACCGTAGCTCGGATAAAAGCGAAGCGGAATCCGGGGGATTCCGCTTCTTCATGATCGGCGATTACCGGTGATAGAAAACGATTGTTTCCGCGGATTTCGCTTGCTGCATCCGGGCTACATTATCCCCGCCATGCCGCTTGCCGAAGTTGCGTGCAGCTTATTGCTTGGTAACCTTGATGCTGTATGCGCCGGTGCCGTTGGTGCTGTTGTAGTGGCGAACCTGGGCGTAATACGCGCCTGGACTCAAGGTGGCGACGATCTTCGCATTGCTGCCCGCGCCGCTGTCATCGTCCTCGGCGACGAGGTTGGTCTGGCTGTCGGGTCCGAACAGCTTCATGACCACGTCGGTGCTGCCTTCTGTCTCGATCGTGTACACGCCGCTCTTGACCGCGTTGAACTTGTAGAGATCAGTTTCGCCGGCGCGGGCGATGTCGCCTTGGGTGGCAGCCGTCTCAATCACCGGCAACTCGACCACGCCGCCTCCGCTTGGCTGCGAGAACGGATAGTTCTTCGGGTCGCCGATAAAGGTTTTGTCGACCTCCGATAGAACTTCATTGGGTTCGGAGAAGAAGCCGTCGGTCGTCCATTCCCTGGGAATCGAGTAGAGCATGATCGATTTGCCATCGAGCTGGGTGCCGTTGATCTGGTTGCGATCGTAGGTCTTGAACATGTTGTTTTCGATCGTTGGGAGATCCCAGAAATTCGGCGCACCCGACAGGCTGCGGATCACCGCGTCGCGATTCCACTTGATTCCACCGAGCGGGTTCTGATGCTCATGGATAAGGCCGATCGCGTGGCCGAACTCATGCAGTATTACGCCTTCATCGACCCAGCCCAGATTCATCGTCGGCTGATCGCGTGGAATACCGAGGCAGTCGATCCCGATGTAAGACCAGGCGCCGTCGTCGCTATTGAACGCGATGCGGATCTCGGCGTCGGGCGCGTTGCCGAACTCGAACTTGAGGTTTGCGCATTTGCACCACTGTGGAGCGAACTGCCGCACCAGCGCCTGTTTCTGCGCATCGCCGCCCATGAAGCGAACCTTCAGCGTCGCGGCGTTGGTCCATTTCTTTTCCCTGAAAACCGCCAATCGCGGGCGATCACCGGGATGGGTATGAGTCAGCATTCTCAAATCGCTGGGGAGAATGCGGTCGTAACAGACTTTGAGAGGATCAGGCATTGCTCATCTCCTTTTATTCATCGTGGCCGTCTTCGCTTTAGGAGCTCAGTGCTCCTAACGTTCGTCGGATGGCGCAGACGGCCCATTCACCACCCGAGATTGCTCATTATCCAAGCGCTCGATCTGCGATTCGGGCACTTCAAAGGAATCCTCGCCCGCGCCCGCCTCACCGCGTTCTCTGGCGTGGGCGGCAAGGCTCTTCACCTCCGCCAAACGCTTCGAGCCGGCCACCGCGGCGAGCTGTTCGTCGTATAGCTCGAACCATGGCAGTCCGTACTTGGTGTAGGTTTGCGCGTCGATCGGGGTGGGCGGCGGCCGTTTCCCGGTGATCTGTTCGAACTGCTCGCTGTTGACGATGTGGAGTTCGACCGATGCGCAGTTGTCGCTGTCCCAAGTGTCGATGCCATGCGGATCGGCGTAGATTTTCTGCCGCATCAATCCGCCGGCGCCAATCCCCATGGCAGGACCGAATCGAGGACTCGCGAGACGGCCGGGACCGGCTTTCGGCGGCGGCGGTTGATCGGGAAAGCGCCCTGGCTTCGGCTCGAATAGCGTGATCTGAATGCCGCCATGCGTTTCAGCGCCGGTCAGCGCTTGCTCGACGCTCAAGCCCAGCCCTAACGGCACTGCGACGAACTGCCGGATCGAACCGGCTCCGTTATTGATGCCGTCGAGCCAGAGCTGCGGCGGGCAGACGAGATAGTTCTGCGGATCGGCGTT